>JACZTQ010000044.1 GCA_022573605.1 Pseudomonadota bacterium
CCTCGTCCATCCAGGCCGGCAGGCGCGAGCGGCGGTTGAAAACCACCATGCGCAGATCGTCGATGCCATGCACGTGGTCGGCATGGTCGTGGGTGAAGATCACCGCGTCGAGATGGCCGACGCCGACGCCGATCAGTTGCTCGCGCAGATCCGGCCCGGCGTCGATCAGCACGTTGGTGCGGCCCTCGGGGCCGATCCGCTGCACCAGCAGGGCGCAGCGCCGGCGCCGGTTCTTCGGGTTCGACGGGTCGCAGGCGCCCCAGTTCGGCCCGGAAGGGCCGATCCGCGGCACGCCGCCCGACGAGCCGGTGCCGAGGATGGTGAGGCGCAGCGTATCCGCCATCAGGCGGCGGCCCCGGGGCCGGCGGCGGCCTTGGTGAACAGCCGGTCGAAATTGGCCGAGGTCGCGGTGCAGAACTCCGCGTAGCTGACCCCGAACGCCTCGGCGCCGGCGCGCGCCGTCAGCGCGGTATAGGCCGGCTCGCAGCGCCGGCCCCGGTAGGGCGGCGGGGCGAGGTAGGGGCTGTCGGTCTCGACCAGGATGCGCTCGAGCGGGGCGGCGGCGAAAATCTCGCGCAGCGCCCGCGAATTCGGGAACGCCGCGATGCCCGACATCGACAGGCAGAAGCCGAGATCGAGCGCCGTCTCGGCCAGCGCCGGGCCGGACGAGAAGCAGTGCATGACGCAGGAGTAAGCCCCGGCCCGGTGCTCCTCGGTCAGGATCCGCGCCATGTCTTGGTCGGCGTCGCGGGCATGGATGATCAGCGGCAGCCCGGTGCGGCGCGCCGCCTCGATATGGATGCGCAGGCTCTCCTGCTGAAGGTCCATCGACTCTCTCGTGTAGTGGTAGTCGAGCCCGGTCTCGCCAATGCCGACCAGGCGCGGGTGGGCGGATATCCGGACCAGCTCGTCCACCGTCGCCATCGGCTCCTTGGCCACGTTCATCGGGTGGGTGCCGGCGGCGTAGAACACGCCGGCATGGGCCTCGGCGATGGCGCGCACCGAGGGTTCTTCGCGCAACCGGGTGCAGATCGTCACCATCCGGGTGACGCCGGCCTGGCGCGCCCGGCTGACGATCTCGGGCAATTCGTCGGCGAGTTGGGGGAAATCGAGGTGGCAGTGGCTGTCGACCAGCCGCGGGGCTGTCATGGTCGGGGCGTCCTCGCTTGCTTGATCGTTTTCAGGCCACGCCGCGCGCCCGGGCCAGGGTAGCGTCAAGATCGAGGAAGGTATCGATGATCGTCTGGCCCGGGTCAAGGTTGACGGCGCGGGCTTGGCTGGTGGCGGCGGCGACCCGTCCCGCCGCCTCGGCCCAGAGCGCCGCCTGGACCCGGTTGCGGGCCACCGCCGCCATCAGCGCGGCCTCGCCGGGGCCGGTCGCGGCCTGGTTCGAGCCGGTGGCGGCGTGGCGCGCCAGCCGGCCGATCAGGGTCAGGGTGAGGCGCGCCACCAGCTCGTAGACCGCCTCGGCGCCGCGCCCGGTCACGCTGTCGGCCAGGTCCATCATCGCCGAGCGCTCGACCCCCTTGCCGCCGCCGAGCAGCGCCACCAGCCGGCCGTAGAGCGCCACCCCGCCGCCCGCCGACAGGCGCAGGGCCTCGCCGACCGAGCCGCCGGCGATCAGCGCCAGCGGCCCGGCCTCCTCCGTTGCCACCGGCGCCCCGGCCTGGGCCAGTGCGGCGGACAGGTCGGCCGGTCCCAGCGGGCGCAGGTCGAGGGTGCGGCAGCGCGAGCGGATGGTCGCCAGCAGGGAAGCCGGCGAATGCGCCACCAGCAGCAGGGCGGTGCGGGCCGGCGGCTCCTCCAGCACCTTCAGCAGCGCATTGGCGGCCGAGCGGTTCATCTCGTCGGCGGCATCGACGATCACCACCCGCCAGCCGCCATCCGCCGCCGTGAGCGACAGGAAGCGGCGCACCGCCCGCACGTCGTCGACCACGATCTGGCTTCGCAGTTTGCCGCTCTTCTCGTTCACGGTGCGGCGCAGCAGCGCCAGACAGGGCTCGCTCCGGGCCCGGATGCGGGCGGCGACCGGGCAGCCGTCGGGCGCATCGAGGGTCGCTGGCGCGCCCGCGTCCGGGCCAACGGGACCATCGGCGATCAGGGCGCGGGCGATGCGGTAGGCCAGCGTCGCCTTGCCGATGCCGCGCGGCCCGCGCAGCAGCCAGGCGTGATGCAGCCGGCCCTCGCCCCAGGCGGCGAGAAAGCCTTGCTCGGCGGTTTCCTGACCGAACAGGCGTTGGGTCTCGCGCGGGTGCGGATGGCCGGGAACGCGATCCGGCTCGGGCTGATCGGGCGTGTCGTTCACGGCGCGAGCCCGAGCCGGGGAGCCACCGCGGCCCAGACCTGCCCGGCGACGGCATCGGCCGGCCGGGCGGCGTCGATCAGGGTGCAGCGGGCGGGTTCGGCGGCGGCAAGGCGCAGGAATTCCTCGCGCAGCCGGGCCTGGAAGGCGGTTCCCTTGCGCTCGAAGCGGTCTTCACCCGAACCTGTCAGGCGATCCCGGGTACGCGCCAGGGCCGCCGCCGGGTCGAGGTCGAAGATCAGCGTCAGATCGGGATCGAGCCCGATCGTCAGCCGATGCAGCAGATCGACAAGATCGCGCTGGTCGGGCCCCCCGGCGCCCTGGTAGGCGCGGGTGGAATCGACATAGCGGTCGCACAGCACCACGGCGCCGCGGGCCAGCGCCGGCTCGAGCACGCGCTCGACGTGGTCGCGCCGGGCGGCGGTGAACAGCAGGGTCTCGGTCTCCGGCGACCAGCGCTCCGGGTCGCCCTCGACCAGCAGGCGCCGGATCGCCTCGGCGCCCGGCGCGCCGCCCGGCTCGCGGGTCTCGACGACCTCGCGCCCGAGCCTCCGCAAGCGCCCGGCCAGGAGCCGCGTCTGGGTCGATTTGCCGACCCCGTCGATGCCCTCGACGGTCAGAAAGAAGCCCCGCCCCGCCATCCGCGCTCAGCCCTCGACCGCCGCCCGGAGGCGCCGGATCAGCAGCCGCGCCGCCGCCTCGAGGCGCGCCGCGGCGCCGCCGCGCTCGACCGCCTCCGCCGCCACCAGCGGCACGCTGACCGGGGCGATGCCGGGCAGCGCGACCTCGAGCCGCCCGAGCACCGCCCCGGCCGCGACCGGCGCCTCCACGGGTTCCACGATATGCGCCGTTATCTCGGCCTTCTCGAGCATTCCGTAGGGCGCCGTGACGATCAGGTCGCGGGCCGGCGCCAGCGCCACCGTGTCCACCGCACCGATCCAGACCTCGGCCTCGGCGACGGTCTCGCCGGCCTGGTAGAGCCGGGTGGTCTCGAAGGCCCGGAAGGCCCAATTGATCAGGCGCTCGGCCTCCTGGCGCCGCTGCTGCTTGCTTTGGAGCCCGGTCACCACCAGCAGGATGCGGCGCTCGCCGCGCTTGGCCGAGGCGACCAGGCAGTAGCCCGCCTCGGCGGTGTGCCCGGTCTTCAGCCCGTCGGCGCCGATGCCGGCGCCCAGCAAGGGATTGCGGTTGGGCTGGGTGATGTTGTCCCAGGTGAAGTCGGTCTCCGCGAACATGGCGTAATGCCGCGGGTAGCGGGTGATGATCCGCGCCGCCAGGGTTGCCAGGTCGCGCGGGCTCATGCGGTGCCGCGGGTCCGGCCAGCCGGTGGCGTTGACAAAATGCGAGTTGGTCAGCCCGAGGTCGGCGGCGCGCTGGTTCATCAGCACGGCGAAGGCTTCCTCGGTGCCGGAGATGGCCTCGGCCAGCGCCACCGCGGCGTCGTTGCCGGACTGCACGATCACGCCCCGGAGCAGGTCTTCGACGCTGACCGACTCGCCGGAGCGGATGTACATTTTCGACCCGCCCATGGCGGCGGCCCGGGCGCTGGTCCGGAAGCTGTCGTCGAGCGCCAGGCGCCCCGATTCGAGCGCCTCGAAGACCAGGTCCAGCGTCATCAGCTTGGACATCGAGGCGGGCGGTATGGGGGTATCCGCGTTCTTCTCCAGCAACACCGCGCCGCTGGTCATGTCGATCACGATCGCCTCGCGGGCGGGGGTTGTCTGGGTTTGCCCAAAGGCTGTCTGCGCGGCGCCGGGCAGCCCTGCGAGAACCAGGAAGAGCACCCCCACGAGGTATCTTTTGAGCATGTCACTCGAGCCTTTCCTGCCTGCTTGCCTGGTTTCAGCCCCGCGCCGGGGCTGCCTCCGCCGGGCCGGGCTGCGCGACGGTCTCGACGGCGGCGCGCGAGGTCCCGGCCAGCCCCTCGATGGTGACCGGGGTGGCCTGCCCGGGGGTGAGGCCGAGCCGTCGCGCGGCCTCCGACGAGACGATGATCGGCGGCCCCGGCAGGCCGGGGTCGCGCCGGAACATCGCCGCATCGATCCGGGTCCCGGTCTCGGCGTTGGTCACCCGCACCCGGCGCGCGGTCCGCGCCAACGGATGGGCGACCCAGATGCCGGCCAGGGTTTGCCTCCCGTCCCACAGGGCGAGGCCGGCGGCATGGAATGCCTCGGGGTCCGGACGCAACGAGGCATCGATGCTGTCGTGGCGGGCCGGGTCGGGCGCGGCCGGCGGTCCCGGCGCCGGTTCACTCGCCCGGGCAAAGGTCTTGTAGGCCTGCGCGCCCACTTCGATCTCGGCGCAGCCGGCGACCGCGAGGATCGCCGCACCGATCGCGATCCGGATCGGGCGGCCGCGCCGCCGGTGGTGCGATCGGTTTGCGGTTTGCGTGATCATCCTGTCTCCCGGCGCAAAACGGCTGGCGCGCTGCTTCGGGCAATCTACTGAATGCGCGCGCTGAAGGAAAGCGCGGGCGCCGGCCGCCGGAGCGGTTTCGCGCCACTGGACCGCCTGCCGGCGGAGCATTATGTCTGTCCCCGCCGGAAGGGTGGCAGAGTGGTCGATTGCGGCGGTCTTGAAAACCGTTGAACCGAGAGGTTCCGGGGGTTCGAATCCCTCCCCTTCCGCCACCCTCCAATCTCACTGTGTCTCTCTATGTCTCATATCACCATGTATTTCAATAATTTACATTCTCTCGACGACTCATGGTGTCTAGCTTTTTCTCTCCGAATCTCATCCAGTATGTTGGGAGATCACCATGGTCAAGCTGACTGCGAGGAAGGTTGAGAACCTGAAATTACCGGGTCACTACGTCGATGGCGATGGACCCGCCCTGGTGATAGGCAAGCGCGGGGGCAAATCCTGGGTGCTCAGAACGATGGTTCGCGGCAAGCGCCGCGACATCGGATTGGGCGGGGTCTCGTGGGTTTCGCTGGCCGAGGCGCGGGAGAAGGCGCGGGCGGCACGCAAGATAGCCCGCAAGGGGGGCGATCCGATTGCCGCGCGGAGGGCGAATGTTGCCTGCCCGACCTTCGAGGAAGCCGCGCGCAAGGTCCATGCCGAGCAGATCGTGGGCCAGGCGAAAAACGAGAAGCACCGCGCCCGGTGGATCAACACGCTGCGCGACTACGCCTTCCCTCACATCGGCACCAAGCCGGTGCGCGAGATCGACCAGTCCGATGTGCTGCGGGTGCTGGCGCCGATCTGGACCGAAAAGGCGGAGACAGCGCGCCGCGTGCGCCAACGGGTCAGGACGGTCATGGATTGGGCGCGCACCGCCGGACACTTCGAGGGCGTCAACCCGGTCGAGGGGGTCGAGAAGGGGCTGGCCAAGCAGAAGGACCGGGTCACGCATCAGGCGGCGATGCCGTGGGGCGATGTGCCGGGCTTCCTGCCCGAACTGGGCGAGAGTGTTGCCGCATTTGCGCTCCGTTTCCTGATCCCGACGGCAGCGCGGACGGGCGAGGTGATCGGGGCGCGGTGGTCCGAGATCGACACCGAGGAGCGCCTCTGGGCTATCCGATCGCGCCAAGCACGCAGCGCCTCGGGACCGCCCGGCCATTGAATATTTGGCTCGACGGTCCGGCGCGACGCACGCGCTCGTGTTCGGCCTTCCCAATTCAGGTCTTGCTGGCCCCGCCGCTCCACCGCTACCTTGCCGGGCGGCGCGTGCGCCGTGGCCCTGTCAGTGGATGCGAGGTTGAGCGACAAATGGAACAAACAGTTCATTTCATCTCGGGCCTGCCCCGCGCGGGCTCGACGCTGCTCTCGGCGATCCTGCGCCAGAATCCGAAAATCCATGCCGGCATGACCAGCCCGGTCGGGCCGGTGTTCAACGCCACCCTGACCGCGATGGGGGCGGAGAACGAGTTCTCGGCGTTCTTCAAGGAGGAGCAGAAGCGCGACATCCTGATGGGAGTGTTCGACGGCTTCTACAAACACATCGACGTGCCGGGGCTTACGAGATCTATGCCGGCCGGACGACGGACGAAGGCGATCCCAGCTATGTGACCATCACCTCCGGGTTGTCTTCGATCCAGGCGTTCGACGCCAGTTCGCCCTTTGGCGCCACGCCGACCAACGGCACAATCACCCTCACCGGCGGCACCACCGACGTCACGGTCGAGGATTACGGCAACGCCGGGTTCTATGCTTCGATCAATGTGGGTACAAACTTTTCCGGCGGCGCCGGTATCGGCACCGGCACTCTCAACATCCTCGCCGGCGCCCCGCTGACCTCGATCAACGAAGCGTATTCCGACGCTTACGGCTATCTTGTCGGCGGCTACGGCAACGTCAATATCGGCCGCGGGGCCGGCGCCTTCGGCAAGGTCACCGTCGATGGGATCGGTTCGTCCCTGATTGCCCGTGGCGGCGCCGCGCGGATCACGGTCGGGCGCGACGGCGGAACCGGCGAACTTCGGATCGAGAACGGCGGGTTCGTCGGCACCTTCGACCTCGATGTCGGGCGCGGCGGCGCCGGGACCATTGGCCGCCTTATTATCGACGGCGCCGGTTCGACGCTGCTCGCCTCCGCGGCCTATGGCTTCTACGGCGCCGCTTATGCCGGGTCGCAAGGCTTTCTCGATATCGGTCGCGGCACCGCGGGCAGAGGGTATCTGACGGTCTCGAATGGCGGAACCTTCACGACCCAGAACGTCGATGGCGTGAGCGACCTTCCGATCCTGCGATTCGGGCGCGACAACGGGTCCTACGGCTACGGCCTGATCGCCGGAACCGGGTCGAGCCTGAACGTCACCCAGATCGGGGCTCAGGGGGACGACTATTCCGGCGGCGCGACGCTTCTGGTCGGCCAGGGCGGCCAGGGCATCCTGAAGGTCACCGCCGGCGCTCAGGTCAACGTGACCGGGGACCAGGCCCGGCTCTCGGTGGCCAATGGCCGTTACGTGGCCGGGGTGCCGGACAACACGGCGGCGCAGAGCCTGCTGGAGATCACCGCCGGCGCCGATTTGCTGGTCGATTCGCAGGGCTTTACCGGCGCCTCGATGATCATCGGCAACGGCGCCAGACCAACGGCGCGGTGACCGTCGACGGGATCGGCTCCACCCTCACCGTGACCACCAGCACCGATGTCGGGTATGACTACCAGAGCGCCGAACTGATCGTCGGCCGGCTTGGCACGGGACAGCTCACGGTCTCGAACGGCGGCGCGGTCAGCGCGCGCAGCCTTTCCGTCGGACAGCAGGCGGTCACGGTGGACGCATTCGGCGTCACCACCTACACGGCGAACGGCTATCTCGCCCCCGCCGATATCGATGCGGCGGGCTCCGGCACCGTCAACATCAATACCGGCGGCACGGTCACCATCACCGGCACCGACAACACCGCCTATCGCGGTGTCAACATCGGCCAGGCCTCGGGCACCACCGGCATCGTCAATGTCGATGGTATCGGCTCGACCCTGACCTCCCAGGGCGGCACGGGCCGCATCCGGGTCGGCAATTACGGCACCGGCGAGCTCAACATCACCGCTGGCGGCCAGGTCAACGCCTTCTTCGTCGATGTCGGGCGCAACGACGGCTCCGATGGCCGCGTCACCGTCGATGGCGACGGGTCGAAACTCACCGTCTCGGACCAGTTCGGCCATTTCCCGGGCTACGGCGGCATCTATCTCGGCGAGGCCGGGTTCATGCGCCTCGGCCGCGAGGCGGGCAGCTATGGCTATCTGAGCGTCACCAATGGCGGCACGGTCGATATCATCAACGACCCGTCCGGCACCTATGACAACCCATTCCTTGCCTTTGGCCGCAACAATGGCGCGACCGGAATAGCTGTCATCGACGGTCTGGGCTCCTCGCTCAATGTCGTGCAGACCGGCCCGCAGGGGCCCGTTTACCAAGGCGGCCCGGGACTGGCTATCGGCCAGGGCGGCTATGGCAAGGTCACGGTCAGAAATGACGCGCAGATCAATGTGCTGGGCGACGATGCCGGGCTAACTGTCGCCGGCGGGCGCTACAGCTACGTTGGGACCGGCCCCTATGGCGGCGGCATCTTTGCGCCGGACAACGACATCCGGCAGAGCCAGCTGCTGATCTACAGCGGCGCCGACGTTGTGCTCGACTCGCTGAGCTATCGCGGCGCCCAGATGCGGATCGCCGGCGGCGCCCACACCTACGGCAAGGTCGTGGTCGACGGCGCCGGTTCGACCCTGACGCTGCGCGCCGATACCGGGTATTCGTATGACACCCAGTCCGGGATGCTCATCGTCGGTGACCGGGGCACCGGAATACTCGATGTCTCGAACGGCGGCGCGGTGGATGCGGTCAGAATTAATGTCGGCAACGGCACTGCCTTCGACTATTACGGCAACCCGTTCACCGTCGGCGACGGCACATTGAACGTCACCTCCGGCGGCACGGTCACCTCAACACGCGCCGCCAGTTCGTATTGGTATATGGGCATCCGGATCGGCGCCAATGGAGGCACTGGCGTCGCCAATGTCGATGGCGCGGGCTCCGCGCTGATCTCGCAGGACGGTTCGGGTTCATTGCGGGTCGGCGTTTACGGCACGGGTACGCTCAACATCACCGATGGCGGCATGGCGGCCGGATTCCAGGTCGAGATTGGACGCGGTGGCGGTAACGGTTGCCTCACTGTCGATGGCGCCGGCTCGACACTGATCTCGTCCGATGCCTATGGAAACTGGAACCCGGATCTTTACGGCGGATGGGCCGCCGCTTTCCGCGTTGGCCGAAACGCAGGCAGCTATGGCAAGGCCGTCGTGACCAATGGCGGCACGATCGAACTGAAGAACCAGAGCTATGGCGGCGGGTATTATAGCCTGTCGGACTATGCGGTTATGGATATCGGCCGTGAATTCAGCTCGGTCGGGAAGCTTGAGATCGACGGTCTTGGATCAGCGGTCAATATCACGCTCTACGGGTCGAGCACCGATGGCTACGCCCCTGGCAACGGAGTCTATTACGGCCCCACCGCGCGCATTGGCAGAGGTGGCGGCGACGGCTCCGTCACGGTGAGGAACTCCGGTGCGCTCAATATCACCGGCGAAAATGCGATCCTGCGCATCGGCGATAGCGGCGACGGGCTCCTCGGCGCCGCCGAAAGCCTAGTCAAAATCGAGACCGGCGGCACGGTTACCCTCGAATCTCTCGGCCACGAGGTCGGGGCCACGGTCAGCGTCGGCCACGGCCTGAACAGCGACGGGCGGCTCGAGATCGTCGGGCCGGGCTCGACCCTGACGGTGCGCAGCGACAATATCGACGACACCATCACCGGCGGCGCCCGCGCCTTCACGTCGGCGGTCATCATCGGCCGCCAGGGCGAGGGCGACCTGCTGGTCTCGGGCGGCGGCGCCATCGTCATCGACGGCGCCGACGACACCTTCCCGGCCTTCATCGTCGGGCGCGGCGCCGACGACGGCAGCGCCTATGCGGTGGGCACCGCGACCGTGACCGGGGTTGGCTCGTCGGTCACCATCACCGGCACCGGCGCCGATACCGGCACCTACGGCGCGGCCGGCTTCATCGGCGTCGGCCTGCGCGACAACGCGACCGGCACGCTGACCATCGCGGACGGCGGCCAGGTTATAAATGCCGCCAACAACGCCTCGGCCCAGATCGGCGCCGATATCGGCTCGACCGGCACCGTCATCGTCGATGGCGCGGCCTCGCTGTTCGATGCCGGCATCCTGCTGACCATCGGCGCCGATTTCGACTACACAACCTTCAACGTGCTGCCCGATGCCGGCGGCACCGGCCTGCTGACGCTGATGAACGGCGGCGTGGTGACGGCGGACCGCGTCGCCGTCGGCGCCACCGGCACGATCGAGGGCATCGGCGCCATCAACGGCAATGTCGAGCTGCTCGGCGGCACGCTGGCGCCCGGCCTCTCGGCTGGCGAGATCGCGATCAGTGGCGACCTGCTCGCCGCCGCGGGTTCGACCATCGCGCTCGAGATCCTGCAATTCGCCACCCTGGCGCTGTTCGACACCATCACCGTCGGCGGCACCGCGACGCTGGACCTCGGCTCGCTCGCCCTGGCGTTGCCCGGCGGCGTGCCGGTCGCGGCGGGCAGCACCATGGACCTGATCGTGGCGGGTGACCTCACCCTGACCGGGGTCGATTTCACCGCCGTTCTGCTGCGCCAGTTCGGCACGGTTCCGGCAGTCGGCGCGACCACCCTCAACGGGCAAGTGCAGGGCTACCTGCTGGCCGATACCGGCTCGGTGCTGCAACTCCAGGCGCTGGGCACGGATGGTCTGGCCGGCGCAATCGACTTCGGGGCAGCGACGCTCGACGGCATCGACCTCACCGCGCGCAACGGTTTCGGCGCCGGCACCGGCGGCGGCTTCGACAGCTTCGCGCTGCTCGGCGTCTCCTCGGTGGCGGGCACCGCCGGGGCCGACACGATCATCCTCGAGACGACCTCGAACGTCACCATATCCGGCCGCGACAGTAACGACATCCTGGTCACCGGCGCCGGCGACGACACTGTCGATGGCGGCCTCGGCGACGACGTGATCCAGGCCGGGTCGGGCACCAACACCATCACCACCGGCGGCGGCTTCGACCTGATCGTCGGCTCGGCGGCGGAGCTTGACGGCGACACCGTCACCGACATCTCGGGCGACGAGTCCTTCGCCGTGCGCGACGACGTGACCGGCCTATTCGTGCCGGCAACCATCACCGCCACCGCCGGCTTCATCACCATCGACATCGGCGGCGACGGCAGCATCGAGGCGACGCTGATCAACGGCAGCGGCTTTGTCGGCACCCTCAGCAGCTTCACCGGCCCCGATCCGATCCCGGCCGAGCCGAACGCGGTCTCGGTCCAGGGCGCCGGGTTCGTCGTCGCTCAGGTCGACGAGGGCGACGCGGGCACCACCCCGGTCACCTTCACCGTGGTGCGCTCGGGCGACCTGTCGGAAGACCTGATCGTCGACTATGCCGTGGCGGGCTCGGGCTCGAACCCGGCTGACGCGACCGATTTTGCCGGCGGCGTTCTGCCGGCCGGCCAGGTCACCATCCTCGCCGGGCAGACCAGCGCCGATGTGATCGTGTCGATCCAGGGCGACAACGACAACACCGAGACCAACGAGGACTTCTCCTTCACCATCACCGGCGCCGTCACCGGATCGGGCGGATCGGTGGCGATCAACGACCCGACCGCGTTCGCCCGAATCCTCGACGACGACGTGCTCAAGATATCGGTCAGCGACGCGCCCGACGTGTTCGAGACCACCGTCGGCGGCACCACCGAGCTGATCTTCACCGTGTTCCGGGTCGGCGACCCGAGCGGCGTGGTGACGGTCAACTACAGCCTGACCGGCGGCCCGGCGGGCCTGGAGCTGGACCTTCTCGCGGACTCCGCGGACGTGGTCGGCGGCCTGCCGCAATCGGGCAGCGTGGTGCTCGCCAGCGGCGTGACTTCGGCCCAGGTGATCGTGCAGATCAGCGGCGACGACCAGATCGAGCCGCGCGAGGACGTGACCATCACCCTGACGGATTTCTCGGTCGATGGCGGCGCGGCGCAGACCGATTTTGTCGTCCAGCAGGCCACCGGTACCATCCTCAACGACGACGGCCAGCCGCCGGTGATCCCGGACGGCCTGGCCGCCTGGTTCTTCGGCGACCCGCATCTGGTGACCCTGGACGGGCTCGGCTACGACTTCCAGGCGGTCGGCGAGTTCACCCTGCTGACCTCGCCCGGCGGCGCCAACCCGGCCTTCGACATTCCGATCGAGATTCAGATCCGCACCGCGCCGGCGGCGGGCAGGTGTTCTTCGACGGCGCCATCTACACCATCGTCTGCTCGACCGGCGAGCAAGTGCGGGTGGAGGTGTTCGACAGCTCGCTCAATGTCGGCGTCTTCCTCGGCGACGGGCGCGACGTCTCCGGCCTGCTCGGCAATGGCGACGGCGCCATCACCAACGAGTTCGAGCTGCGCGACGGCACGCCGCTGGGCGCGACGCTCGATTTCGCTGTGCTCTACGGCGCCTACGCCGACGACTGGCGCATCAGCGACGCGACCTCGCTGTTCACCTATGGCGCCGGCGGTCGGGACCGCATCAAGGGCGGCGGCGGCAACGACACCATCTTCGGAGGCGATGACGACGACGATCTGTTCGGCAACGGTGGCAACGACCTGATCGAAGGTGGCGACGGCAACGACCTGATGAAGGGCGGCGATGGCGATGACACCCTGATCGGCGGCCCGGGCGACGACATGATGTGGGGCAACGGCGGCAGCGATACCTTCGTGTTCTCGCCGGGTGACGGTTTCGACAAGATCAGGGACTTCAAGGTTGGGGTGGATTTGATCGACCTGTCGCTGGTGACGTCGATCACGGGCTTCGACGATCTGGTTTTCTCGGGCAAGGTCAAGAAGGTCATCGTCGATTATGGCGACGGCGAAGTTCTTCTTGCCGGCGTAAAGCAGAGCGACCTGGAGGCCGACAGCTTCATCTTTGCCCGACCGGAACGTGGTGGGCCAGGATGCCTCGAGGCGCGCGCGGGCGGCCGACATCGTCGGCGCCTGATGGATTGTTTTGCAGTTCGCGGCGCGGTCAGTGCCACTGGTTTGACAATTCGCCAGGATATCGTGCGGTCCACGACACGACCCCCCGCTCTGCCGAAGGTCCGATATAGGGCTTAAGCGCGAGTAGCCTGAATCGTCGCCGCGCGGCGATAAAGTGCCTCCGATCCATCATACCCCAACTCGAACAGTGCTTGATGCGCGCTTTCGAGCGTGCCGTGGAGGTCGTCATCGGCATCGAAGCCAAGTTCCTTCACCAGCTTGGAAAGCGTCATGTCGGAAAGCGGCTTGCCCCGCTTCGTGCCGGGAAACACCAGACCGGAGCCATCGGCCAACTTCTCGGCCTCGCGCAGGATTCCCACGGCCCGTGCCGATAGCGGCATGCGATGCGGCCTTGATGCCTTCATGCGTGAAGCCGGGATTTCCCATGTCGCCCATGTCGCACATGTCGCACGTGTCGCACATGTCGCACATGTCGCACGGTCCCCGAAGTCGATTTCATCCCATGTCGCGCCCCGCACCTCGCCCGAGCGGGTTGCCGTCAACACCAGAAATTCCAGCGCCAGCTTGGTCGAGATGCCCGCGCCCGATGACTTCACCGCGTCGATACATCCGGCCGACAGACCACGCCGATGGGCGGGGCGGTTATAACGCCGGCGGTCCGGCGTCGCCGAAGCGGCGCCGGGCGAGCAGCGCCAGGTCGTCGGCGGTGACCTGCGCGCGCCCCTCGCCGCGCACATAGGCCTCGGCCCGCTGGCGCACCATGCGGCGCACGAAGCCGGGCACGCGGGCGATGCGGGCGGTCGCCTCGTCGCTCCAGTCCAGCGTGTCGGATCGCGGCGCCAGCGGGCGGATCACCGCCCCGCCGGCGGGCTGGTAGGCGCACAGGGTATCCTCGCCCATCAGGTTGCCGTCGCGGGCCAGCGGGCGGGCGCGGCAGCCGCCGCAGAGTATCCGGTATTCGCACACCCCGCAGCGCCCCTCCAGTTTCGGCGCCCGCAGGGCCTGGAAGATCGGCGCGTCGCGCCAGATCTCCGAGAACGGGGTCTCGCGCACCGAACCGGCGGAGGTCTCCATGTAGGGGCAGGGCGTGACCTCGCCCTCGGGCGTGATCCGGGCGTATCGGGTGGCGGCGATGCAGCCGCCGGCGTCGTAGCCGTGGGCCGAGGTGATCGGCCAGTCCGGGTCGATCTCGATCGCGATGCGCTTGAAATGCGGGGCGCATTTGGCCCGCACCATCAGCCGTTGCTCGGCGCGGGCGGCAATCGCCACGCGGCGCAGCACCTGCTCGTATTTTTCGGGCGAGATGTCCGAGTATTTCTCGCCCCGCCCGGTGCAGACCAGGAAGAACACGTTCAGCACCATGGCGCCGGCGTCGCGGGCGAAGGCGACCATGTCGTCGATCTCGCCGGCGGTGTCGTCGGTCACGGAGAAATGCAACTGGAAGGCCAGGCCACCGGCGACGCAGGCGTCGATGGCGGCCATCACCTTGGCCCAGGCGCCCTTGCGGCCGCGAAAGGCGTCGTGCGTTTCGGGCACCAGGCTGTCCAGCGAGATGCCGATGCCGGCGACCCCGGCGCGCTTGAGGCTCGCGACGCGTTTCGGCGTCAGCAGCGCCCCGTTGGAGCCGATCACCACCATCAGGCCGAGTGCGCTGGCGTGCGCCGCGAGCTCCTCGATGTCGCGGCGCAGCAGCGGCTCGCCGCCGGTCAGCACCACCATGCAGTCCGGGCTGAGGGAAGCGATATCGTCCAGCACCGTTTTGATTTCGCCGGTGGTCAGTTCGTCGGTGGAGCCTTCCTTCATGACCTTCGCGTCGAGATAGCAGTGATCGCAGGCCAGATTGCAGCGCATGGTCAGGTTGAGGGCGACGAGATAGGGGGCCTCGGCCTTTGTTTGCATGGGTTTGGCCCCGGTTCAGGTCTTGCCGCCGCCGTGCTCTACCGGGCACATGTTGTCGCGCGCGGCGGCGAAGGCGGCCTCGGCGGTCTCGCCTTCGACGGTGCTCTCTCCCCGTTCGCGCACA
>JACZTQ010000330.1 GCA_022573605.1 Pseudomonadota bacterium
CCCGGCCATCGGGCAGGGCGGCGATCTGGGAGCGCATGATCCGCGCCGCGCGGGCCTTGAGCTCGACCATCGCTTGGGCGATCACCGCGTCGCCGTATTCGTCGAGCAGCGCGTGCATCCGGCGCACCCCGAGATCGAGCGCGTTGATCTGGCCGTTGAGGTCGCCGTAGGCGCTCTCCGGCAGGCGCGAGTTGGCGAGCAGGATATCGACGATATCCTGGCGGAACTCGCCGGCCGCGTAGAGTTTCACCGGCGGGATCAGCACCCCCTCCTGGAAGCACTCGGTGGCCTTGGGGTTGTAGTTGCCGGGCACGGCGCCGCCGACATCGCGCCAGTGGCCGACCGAGGCGAGATAGCAGAACACCTTGCCGTGGCGAAACAGCGGCCGCACCAGGCGCATGTCGGACAGGTGGGTGCCGCCGTCATAGGGATCGTTGAAGATCCAGGTGTCGCCGTCCGCCGGCCCGCCTTCGCGCGCCGCCTTGTCGATCACCGCCTTCACGGCGAACGCCATCACCCCGACAAAGATCGGCAGGCCCGACTTGCCCTGGGCCAGGGTCTCGCCGGTGCGGGCGTGGTAGATGCCGTGGCTGGCGTCATGGGCCTCGGCGATGATCGGGTTGAAGGCCGAGCGGAACAGCGTCACATCCATCTCGTCGGCGATCTGCTCGAGCCGCCCCTTCAGGATCGCCAGGGTGACCGCGTCGAGGCTCATCGGTCGTCCCCGTCATAGCCGCGCCCCTGCGCCAGCATCTCCGCCGTGCCGATGATCCGGTTCAGCCCGTCGAAATCCAGCATCCGGTCGCGGAACGGCGCGTTGGAGCCGTGGGCCAGCAGGCTGGCGTAGTAGTCGCGCGCGGTGGCGGCCTGGGCGCGGACCACGCCGCCGGGGAAAATGACCAGGGCGAAGCCCATCGCCTCGAGCTCGGCGGCGTTGAGCGCCGGCGTCTTGCCGCCCTCGACCATGTTCGCCATCAGCGGCGCGAGGCCGGAAAGCCGGGTGACGGCCGCGCGCATCTCCTCGGCGCTGCGCAACGCGTCGATGAACAGCATGTCGGCGCCGGCCTCGGCGTAAGCCGCGGCGCGCTCCAGCGCCGGTTCCAGCCCCTCGACCGCCAGCGCGTCGGTGCGGGCGATGATCAGGGTCCGGTCGGATTGGCGGGCGTCGAGCGCCGCCTTCAGCTTTCCGGTCATCTCGGCGGTGCCGATCACGGCCTTGCCGTCGAGGTGGCCACAGCGCTTCGGTGAGGTCTGGTCCTCGATCTGGATCGCGTTCGCCCCCATCCGCTCGAACACCCGCACCGTGCGATGCAGGTTGAGGGCATTGCCAAAACCGGTGTCGGCGTCGACGATGATCGGGGCTGCTACCCGGTCGCGCACGATCGCCAGCGTGTCGGCGACCTCGCTCATCGAGATCAGCCCGATGTCGGGCCGGCCGAAGCGGCTGTAGGCGACCCCCGCGCCGGAGAGGTAGAGCGCCTCCGCCCCGGCCTGCTCGGCGAGGGTGGCGGTCAGGCCGTCGCAAACCCCGGGCGCGATCAGGATCGGCGGTCGGGCCAGCCGGGCGCGCAGGTCATCGGTCATGCGGTTCTCCTCAGGTAGCGACGGCTGTACGCCATGGTCATATCCCCAGATACGCGCGTTTCAACTGGTCGTCGGCCAGCAGTGCCGCCGGCGTGTCCTGCATCACGAACACCCCGTTCTCCAGCACATAGGCCCGGTTGGCGATCTCCAGCGATTGCAACACATTCTGCTCGACCAGCAGGATCGCCAGCCCATCGGCGTTGAGGTCGCGGGTCAGCGTGAACATCTCCTCGACCAGGATCGGCGACAGCCCCAGCGACGGCTCGTCGAGGATCAGAAGCCTCGGCTCGGACATCAGCGCGCGGGCAATGGCCAGCATTTGCTGCTCGCCGCCGGAGAGCGTGCCGGCGATCTGCGCGATGCGCTCGCGCAGCCGGGGAAAGATGCCGCAGACGCGGTCGATATTGGCGGACCGCCGGGCGCGGCCCCGGCGGTAGGCGCCGAGCAGCAGATTGTCGCGCACCGTGAGATTGGGGAACACCCGGCGCCCCTCCGGAACCTGGATCAGGCCGGCATCGACGATCTGCTCCGGTGGACGGGCGGTGATCTCCTTGCCCTCGAACCGGATCGTGCCGGCAAAGGGGCGGAAGATGCCCGAGATGTTGTTGTTGAGGGTCGACTTTCCGGCCCCGTTGGCCCCGAGGATGGCGACGATCTCGCCCCGGGCGACATCGAGGTCGATCCCGTGCAGCACCTGCATCGGGCCGTAGCCCGCCCTGAGCCCGCGCACCTCAAGCATGGCCCGCCCCCGTTTCGGTCCCGGCCAGCCGCCGGGCCATGCCGGCGCCGAGATAGGCCTCGATCACGGCCGGGTTCTCGACAATCTCGCCCGGCGTCCCGGAAGCGATGATGGCGCCGTTGTTCAGCACAATTGCGCGGTCCGACAGGTCCATCACCGCCTGCATGACATGCTCGATCATCAGGATCGTGGTGCCCCGGTCGCGGACCCGCCGGATCATCGGCGCGAGCTCGGTGATCTCGGCCGGGTTCAGCCCCGCCATGACCTCGTCGAGCAGCAGCAGCACCGGGTCGGTCGCCACCGCGCGGGCGATCTCGAGGCGCTTGCGCCCGGCGATCGGCAGCGCCCCGGCGAGCTGGTCGAGCAACCCGCTCATGCCGAGTGCCGCCGCGACCTCCTCGGCCTTCGCCAATGCCGCGGACCGGGCGGCGAGGCGGGTGTGCGCCGCGGCGGCGATGTTGTCGCGCACCGTCAGGTTGGCGAACGGGCGCACGATCTGGAAGGTCCGCACCAGCCCGATCTGGGCCAACTGGTGCGGCCGCCGGCCGAGCACCGAGCGGCCCTGGAATTCGATCCGGCCGGCGTCGGGGCGCTGGAAGCCGGAGACCAGCTCGAACAGCGTCGTCTTGCCGGCGCCGTTGGGGCCGATCAGCGAGACGATCTCGCCCTCGGCCACGTCCAGCGAGGCGCCGTTCACCGCGACCAGGCCGCCGAAACGCTTGGTGAGATCGCGCACCTTCAGCATCGCCTCACCGCCTTCCCGCTTTGCGCCACAGGTCGGACCAGAGGCCGACCAGCCCGCGCGGCAGGAACCCGAGCGCCAGCACCAGGATGACCCCGTAGAGGATCAGATCGAGGCCGGGGCGCGACTC
>JACZTQ010000045.1 GCA_022573605.1 Pseudomonadota bacterium
GCAAGCACGCACCCTACGGCGCCCCTTTCCACCGCCCCCGAACACCCCAATCCACATGTCCCATTTTGGCACACTCGATGATTTTTCCATAAATTCAACTACTTAACACCATGTGCAACTTGCACACCTGTCAACGCATCTGGCGAAGAACCGGGTGAAACCCGGTCTCCGGCAATCGCTCAGCAGCCGGGAACGATCTGGTCGGGATCGGTCAGGATCACGTGGTCCATCGAGTGCGAGGGCCGCGCGCAGCCCGCCTCGCCGATGATCCGGGCCGGGATTCCGGCCACCGTCGTCATCGGCGGCACATCCCGCAACACCACCGAGCCGGCCGCGATCCGCGAGCAGTCGCCGACCTTGATGTTGCCCAGCACCTTGGCCCCGGCCCCGATCAGCACCCCGGCGCCGATCTTCGGATGACGGTCGCCGCCCTCCTTGCCGGTGCCCCCCAGGGTGACGCTGTGCAGCATCGAGACATCGTCGCCGACCACGGCGGTCTCGCCGATGACGATGCTGTGGGCGTGATCGATCATGATCCCCTGCCCGAGACGTGCGTTGGGGTGGATATCGACCCCGAAGACCTCGGAGCAGCGCATTTGCAGGAACAGCGCCAGGTCGGTGCGCCCGCTGGTCCACAGATGACGCGCCAGCCGGTAGGACTGGATCGCCAGGAAGCCCTTGAAGTAGAGCAGCGGCTGCAACATCCGCTGGCAGGCCGGATCGCGGTCGTGGACCGCCACGATATCGGCCCGCCCGGCCGCTCCCATATACGGGTCGGCGGCGTAGGCCGCGTCCGCCATCTCGCGCAGCAGCAGCGGCGACATCTCCGGCGACGAGAGTTTCTGCGCCAGCCGGTAGCTCAGCGCATGTTCCAGGGTATTGTGATGCAGCACCACCGAATGGGCGAGGCTGGCCATATACGGCTCGTCGGCCGCCAGCACCTCGGCTTCCATGCGCATCCGGTGCCAGACCGGATCGACCTTTTTCGGGTCGGCCTTGGGTTGCGATTTCGAGGTCATCGGCGTTTCTCCGATCCGTCGCTTGCGAATTGTCGCGTGATCTTCTGAAATGGACATAGACAGGCAGGGACGGGATTTCCACCGATGGATGCGGGAAAACGGAAAGAATTTCGCCAGACGTTGCAGGCGCTGGCGGCGCGGATTCGCGCGGCCGATGCCCAAACCGAGGGCGAAAGGGCGCCGGTGGAGCTGGATCAGCAGGCGGTCGGCAGGCTCAGCAGGATGGATGCGCTTCAGGTCCAGGCGATGGCGCTGGAGACCTCGCGCCGCCGCGCGGTGGAATTGCGGCGGATCGCAGCCGCCCTCGCGCGCATCGACGAGGGGGACTATGGCGCTTGTCTTGAATGCGGGGAGGAAATCGCGGTGCGCCGGCTCGAACTCACCCCGGCGGCACCGCTCTGTATCGCTTGCGCCTCGGGTAAATGACCGAGGGCGGTGTGGCTGTCGCTCAGACCGAACGGGGCGGCGACAACTCGAAATAATGCGCCACGAGCCGGACCGTGCCGCCGGCGAAATCGGCTCCCGCGGAAGTCAGCAGCAGCGCCGATGCGCCGAAATAAGCCAGCGGCGACCCGGTGACACCATGGGCGAAGGCATTGAAGCCGACACCGATGCCGGAGCCGTAACGGTCCGGGCTGCCGGTGACGCCCAGCGACCACGAGGTCGCGCCGGTGATCGCTACGGTGACGCGCCCGGTGACGCCCAGAACGATGGCCTTGTCGGGGATGAAGGCGGTTGTCACCGAGGTGGCTCCGGCGCCAACGAGATGATCGATTTCGACCTGGCGCAGCGCGCTGAGCGCCCCGCCCGGCGAAATCGGCTGCGACACCACCTGCCAGTCGGCGCCGTCGTAGACGGCAAACCCCGGGACGCTCGCGACCCACAGCCGCCATCCCGCCCAGGGGGTGATGAAGTCCCAGCCCCCGTTGAGGAAGACGGCGACGTTGCCGTCCTGCCCGCTCCAGTCACCGGTCGCGCCGGCGGGCACGAGATGGGCGTCGCCCTCGCTCGGGCTCGCGGGGGGTGACGCCAGCGCCATGGTCTCGACACGCGCCGCCGCCGCCATGTCGAGCCGGGCCAGCGCCTCGTTCATCGTGACATGCTTCTGGGCCTGCGCCGCATCGAGCAACGGCAGGCCAATTCTCGGAGAGTTACTCATCGGTGATCAAGACCCTTTCTGGTCCGTAGCCAAAGGAAGTCGAGAGCTGCGCGACGCGCACCTCCAGCGTCGATCCGGCGCCGTCGGCCGCCTGCATCGCCGTGGTGTAGACAAAGCCCGGCGCCGAGACTTCCGTCTCGCGCAGCAACACCCCGCCGTTCAGCAGCCGCACGCGGTACGCCTCGCGGTCCTCGGTCAGCGGAATCTCGACGCTTTCCCAGCTGTCGGCGCCATGGCGCCCGGTCCTGATCCAGCCCAGGGCCAGATCGCCGGTCGCCGCATCGCGCCGGGCCGACAGATGGGCCGGCGCGAAGGGCCGCAGCCCGACGCCCGCGAAGGTCTCGACCGAGTGGACATAGCCGGGATGCGACAGTGCGAAGCGCGAGGGACCGACCCGGTAGTGCCTGGGCAGCCCGCGCTCGTCCGTCGTCATCGGCAGGGATATGACGGCATTGTCGAGCAGCACGAACCGCGCCCCGGCGGCGATCGCCGCGACGCTGAGCGCACCGGTCCCGTGCAGCCCGCGCAGCAGGGTCGAGAGCAGATATTCGCCGGGCGCGGTCAGCACCGCGTCGCGGAATTGCACGATCTCCCACGCACCGGGGGCATATTCCAGCGCCGCCAGATTGGCGCCGTTCAGAACCCGCAACCGGTCGGCCGATTCCAGCGCCCCGGTCTGGGTCGCCACCCGCACCGAGACCCGCTGCCAGCGGTCCGCCTCGCCGGCCGCCAGCGCGTCCAGCGTGGCGCCGATGACCGCGGGCTTGGCCAGCGTCGTGACCAGGGTGTAGGCGTCGTCGTCCGGTGACCGGTATACCGCGATCCGGTCGGTCCACGGGTTCGTCGTCACCGCGATCCGCGGTTGATGGTCCCCGGCGCCGCCGGTTGCCAGCGGCAGATCCATGAAGATCGCCGTCACCGGACCCGGCGGGCTGGCGAGATCGGTCTCCAGGTTGCGCTCCGGCGTGACGTTCGGCACATGCAGCGCGGCATCGACACGAACCGCCTCGGACTCGCGCCCGGCGGCATCGACGATGCGCTCGATCCGGTAGGCCTCGATCGCCCCGGAGCGGTCGATCTCGACCGTGTCGCCCGGCTCGACGCCGATCTCGGTCGGCGCCAGGGTGAACCCGGCCCGGTCGCGCGAGCGCCAGCTTTCGGCCAGCCAGCGGTCGACCAGCAGCTGCGCCTTCGAGCCCGGGATCGACAACGCCAGCGAGGTATCGGCGACCCGCTCCCGGGTCCCGCCCGGAAGCCTGGCTTCGACGGCGCCGACCCGGAAATCGCTTTCCGACTGGATATAGCTCAGGCGAACCACGTCATGGGCCGTGCCAATGGAGGCCCGCGAGCGCTCGAGCGGCGTGCCGACCTGCCCGTTCGGAGCGACCAGTGCGTCCTCCTTCAGCGTCAGGCTGCTGGCGCCGCCGCGCATCCGGAAGATGACCTTGCCGCCGCTCTCGAAGGCGTCGAACCCGAAGGCCAGCATCAGCGGTTGCAACGCATCGCGCGCGGTCGAACTGCGCTCGACCACATAGCCGTCGACAACGCCGAACAGATCGGCCACGTCGAAGTCGGTCAAGCCGGACCGCTGGCAGATTTCGGCGACCACTTCCGCCAGGCCGCTCGCCGTCACCCGGCCGGTGATCCAGTGGCCCAGGCGATGGGCCGGACCGTCGGCCCAGACGCTTTCGCGGACGGGAAAATCGGGCCACGGGCGCACATCCCAGGTCCAGACGAAGATCCGGTCGGCCGGGATCATCGCCTCTCCGGTCAGGGTCGAGACCGGCACCTTCGCCGGATCGGTCCAGTAGCCCAGCTTGGCTTGCAGGAAGCGCCGCTGCATCTCGTCGTCGCGCACCCCGAGCGAGCCGAAAGGCAGCGCGCTCTCCGAGCTTTTCGCATCCGAGAACAGGTGCGGCTGGTTCGATCCCAGATCGACCGAAGGGCATCCGGTCTCGGTCAGCCAGATCGGTTTCGATTCCGGCACCCAGGCGGTCGGCGTGGTGGCGCGCACGCCGGCGATGCGATCGAAGTGCTGGTTGCTCCACCAGGCCCTGAAGTCCTTGGGCCGGAACACCCAATGCTCGCCATGAGCGGTGTCGTCGATCGGGGTGCGGAGCTGGCTCTCGCGGTCGGCCTGGCTGGCATAGAACCAGTCGTAGTTCTCGCCGCCCTCGACATTGCCTTGCAGGTAGGGCAGCGAATAGATCGAGTCATGCCCGGCGGCGAGGTCGAGATGCGTCCGCGCATGGCGCCAGTCGGACAGTGCCGTGTAGTCGTCGATGCCGACGAAATCGATATTCGGGTCGGACCAGAGCGGGTCGAGGTGGAACAGCACGTCGCCGCTGCCATCCTGCGGGTGGTGGCCGAAATACTCGCTCCAGTCGGCCGCGTAACCGATCTTCGCGGCCGGCAGAAGCAGGCGCACCTCGGCGGCCAGCGCCTTCAGTTCGGCCACCGCCGGGTAGGTCGTGGCGCTGCTGCGCAGCGTGGTCAGTCCGCGCAGTTCGCTGGCGATGCAGATCGCATCGACGCCCCCGGCGGCGCTGGCCAGCGCCGCCAGATGCAGGACGAACCGCCGCCAGCCCCATTCGGCCGGCCCGGAATAGCTCACCTGCCCGCCCGATATGGTGAAATCGGTCGCCTGGGCGGTGCCGAAGAACGCCGCCACCTCGCTCGCCGCCGCCGCGGTCTGGTCGGACGATCCCGGCATCCCCGGCGCCAGGTCCGAAGTGATCCGCCCGCGCCAGGGAAAGACCGGCTGCCCCGCCAATCCGGTATAGGGATCGATCAGGGCATTGCCGGGGGGGATATCCATCAGCAGGAACGGATACAGCATCACCTGCTTGGTGCGGGACTTCAGCTCGGCGATGGCCCGGATCACCGAGCCATCATCGGGGGAGCCGCCGAAGTTGGGCCGATCATTGGCGTCCCGGCTGACCGGCGGCGCGGTATCGGTGGTCAGCCCGGCGGCGGACCAGTCCGCCGGTTCGGTGCCGCGTCCCGGCTCCTCGATGCGCGGCTGCACCTTGCACTGGCCGGCGCGCAGATCGTCGCCAAACCAGGAAACCAGCAGCGACACCGCGCCGGCCGCCGGAAGCTCGCCATCAAGCTGGTCCAAAGCCTCCAGAATATCGGCCCGGCCGCTGGCGTTGTTGATGTTGGCGAAAACCCCGCCGCCGCCCGGGAACTTGTGCTGCGCGGCCTTCGGATCGAGCGCGAACTCCCCGCTGCCGGGCGACAGAGCGACGCCGCGAATCAACTGCTTCAGCGGCGTTCCGGCCTCCGGGGAGCTTGGCCCGGTCAGGCTGGCGGCACTTCGGAACACCTCGAAATTCAACTGCGGAATGCGGTTGCCGAAATCGCCGAGCGGAAAATCCTCGAACACCACATAGGCCAGGCCGCGATAGGGGGGCACGACGCCGACCCCCTCCACGGCCTCGATCTTGGGGTCCGGAAGCTGCGCCTCGTCGCCCAGATAGACCCGCATCTCCAGGTCTTCGGTCGACAACAGCTTGCCGTCCGCCCAGATCCGGCCGATGCGCTCGATCGGCCCCTCGCTCAGACCCAGCGCCAGGCTGATGGTGTAGGAGAACTCCTTGACCTTCTGGCCGCCGGTCGCCTTGCCGCCCTGGGTGGTGGTGCGCACGTGCTCCTTGAACCGGGTCGACCAGATCACCTGCCCGGCGATCCGCATGCGGCCGAACACCAGGGGAATCGGCGTGCCCTCGGTCGAGGTCTGCAAATGCAGCGAGCGGGCGCGCCCGGACTCCACCGCCCGGCTGCCCGAGCCGAGAATGGTCTGGTCGATGATGCCGCCCACCGTGGCGCCGAACGCCTGGCCGATGGTCGCCGCGCTCAACCCGAGCACGGTGCCGCCGATCGAGCCGCCGATCGCGGCCCCGGCGGCGGATAACAGGATAGTAGCCATCAGTGCCCCCGCTCGGGAAATCTGAATGTCGCGGCCAGCTTTCGCAGCCAGCTCGCGGTGAGGTGGGTCTCGCAGACCCGGTGCCCGGAATAGGCGTGGATGATCCGCCCCTGATCCAGCGCCTCGGACACCAGCAGGCCGACATGCTTTGCCGGCGCCGATTCCCGCATCCGGAACAGCAGGACATCGCCGATGCCCGCCTGTCGCGGGTCGATCGGCACCAGGTGGCGCATCGCCGCCGCCAGCAGGCGCTCGTCGCCGCTGGCCTCGGACCAGTCGGCGGAATAGGGCGGCGGCGGCTCGGGCTCGTCGCCCAGCGTCGCCCGCCAGACCCCGCGCAGCAAACCCAGGCAGTCCGCCCCGGCGCCCTTCACGCTGGCCTGATGGCAATAGGGCGTGCCGATCCAGCGCCGCCCCTCGGCGGCCGCCGCCCGGCGCAGCCCGAGATCAGCGCCGGAACAGGGAGCCGCCATCGTGCTGTCCTCCGCTGTTGACATACCCGGCCGCCCAGTCGTCCCCGGGCATGTGGGGAAACCCCCTGAAATTCAGCAGGTTGCTGAACTTGGCTATGCAGATATCCTTGGTCTTGTCGCACCCGGCGGTGACCGTGAACGCGTCCCCCGCCAGCACCGGCAGGGGCGGCGTCAGCCATAACTCCACGGTGGCGCCACTGGCCGGGACGAGATGGGTTTTCACATGCCCCGCGACCCCCGCGTTCGCGCCCGAAGTCCAGTCCAGACGCCCGCCATCGAACCAGCCGCGCGAAAATGCCTCCAACCCGGAGACGACAACGCGCTGCGGGTCGATCACGGTCAGAACCACCGCGGTGCCGCGATAGATCGCCAGCGACAGGTCGATGCCGCATTTCGCCTCGCCCAGGCGCAAGTCGCAACCATGGATGAAGGCCCGCCCGAAGGGCTGGTTCAACCGTTCCGACAGGCTGACGACCTCGGCCTCGAAGGCCAGCTTGCCGCGCCGGATCTCGCCGATATGGCCGCGCGACAGCAACAGGCGGCTGTCGGTGTCGCGCCAGTCCACCAGCCACAGCTTGACCTCGGCGCCGTCGTAGAAGCCGCGCTCGACATCGTCGTCGGTGATCGCCTCCGAACTCAGCGCGCCGCTCACCGTATGGGTATCCACGCTCAGCCCGGTGGCGCTCTCGATCGCCGCCGAGTTGAAACCCGAACTGGCTTCGAAAGTGATCCCGTCGAAGCTCAGCGAACGGTCGTGATCGGTGAACCCCATCACCACGCCGTCGGTGCGCACAATGCTCCAGCAACGGGCCAGCGTGGTGCATCCGGTCGCCAGCGCATCGCGCAGGGTCTGGGGAAGCGTGCGCATCAGATCCTCACCTCCACGGCCGGTATCCGCGGGATTTCGCCGGCCTCGAAGGCCGCGACGTTGACCTCGATCACATCGGTGTCGAAGCGCACCGGCACGTCGAACTCAAACCCCGCCGTCACCGCCGCCCCGGCCGCCGGAGCGGTTGCAAAAGTGACCATCCCGGTGGTCGCATCGACGCTGAAGTCGGGACCCTCCGCTTTCTCGACCCCATCGAGGGCGACCCGCACCGTGCCCGCCACCGGCTTGGTGATGTCGCGCCGAAACTCGTGGCTGCCGGGCGCGTAGGTCTTGGCCAGGGTGAACGCGACCGCCGCCCCGTCGCCGGTGCCGATCGCCTGGTCGAGCGGGCCGGGCACCGCCGACGGCGCACAGGATTTGTGGTCGAGCCAGTCCTTCCAGCGAAACCCGTTCAGCATCCCGCGCCGCGCCTCGAAGAAACTCAGCACCGATTCCAGGTCATCCAGCGACTGCACGCCGAGCCCGGCGTCATAGCGCCGCCGCGATTGCTGCCACGGCGTGTTGCGATGCTCGAATCCGTTCACCAGGGAAATCACCTCGGTGCGCCGCTCGACGCCGCCGGTCGAGCCGAAGGAAATCGCGGTCGGAAACCGGACCTCGTGAAAACTCATCGCCTTTCCTCACAATCTGCTGTTGCCGCGCGACACCGCGCGCGCCAGTTGCGCCGCGATCTGCCCGCGTGAGCGCTGGAAGCCCTCGATGTCGGGCGTGGTGATGTTGATCGTGACCACCGGCCCGGCCGAGCCACCACTGGCGGCGATGCCAAGGCGGCCATCCGGCCCGCGGGTCAGCGGCATCACCGCCTCGGGTCCGGCCTCCCCCATCAATCCGGCGCCGCCTCGCATCGGAAACAGCGTCGGGCCATCGACGATCCCGCCCCTGGCGAAGGCCCGCACCCGGCCGGCCGAAAAGGCCCCGCCCTGGGCAAAGCTGAACGCACTCATCAGCGAACCGACCAGGCCGTTCAGGCTCGAGCCCAGCGCGTTCTGCACCGGCCGCAACGCCGCATTCAGCGATCGCCCGGCGACATCGCGCGCCAGGCCCCGCATCACCTCGCTCAGCTTGCCGCCGCCGAAGACCGCCCGGTCGAAGGCGCTCCGCAGGCTCGTCCCCAGCGATCGCGACAGCCGCTGGGTCTGGCCATCCATCGCCTTCATCACCTCGGTGGCGCCGGCCATCTCGCTGGCAAATCCGCCCGCCAGCGATTGCAGCTCCGCCAGCGTGGCGCCAAGATCGCGGGCCGACGACCCGAACTCCGTCTCAGATCCGAAACTCATGCCTTGCTTCCCTTATCCTGGTCCGGAAACCGCGCCATCAACCCCTCCAGGGCGGCGCGCTCCATCCAGCTCCCGGCGCCGCCGACGGCCAGTATCCCGGCCCCCTCCAGGGCCCGTTGCAACTCGACCGGGGTCATCGCCCAGAACACCTCCGGCGCCAATCGCAAGGCGCCGAGGCCAAGCCGCATCAACTCGGTCCAGGCCAGCGCCTCGCCTTGTCTCGAGGTCATCCGGGCGACCCGGTCTCCGGCTGGCCCGTCTCCGGCTGGCCCGTCTCCGGCTGGCCCATCTCCGGCTGAAACGTGCGCGACAGCAGCAGCAGCCCGGCCTTCATTGCGCCGACAGCGCCGCCCTCGATCTGCGCGACCGCGAGTTCATCCTCGGTGACAGCCCCGCCGCCGCCGCCGATCCCGGCCGCCAGCAAGGCGATCAGTTCCGCCGTCGCCACGCCGCCGGTTTCGAACTTCTCGGCCAGGCCCAGCAAGCTGGTCACCTTCAGCCGGGCTTCCAGCTCGGCCAGCGCACCCAGCGTGAGGCGCATGACGTGCTCCCGGCCATCGACCCGGATCGCCACCTCGCCGCGCTGCGGATTGGCCGCCATCAGATCGCGGTGAAGGTCAGGGCCCCGGCCGAGACCAGCGCGATCTCGAACCCGGCCTCGCCGTCATGCTGGCCGGAATATTCGAGGCTGGTCAGTTGGAATGGCCCGCTGACGACACCAAAATCCGGGATCACGATCTCGAAGTCCGGGATCGTCCCGTCGAAGAACACCCGGCGCAGCGCCGCATCCGAGGCCGCGTCCTTGAAGATGCCCGAGCCCGAGATCGCGGCCGCCCGCAAGCCGGCGCCGGCCAGCAATTCGCGCCAGTTCCCGGCCGACTCGGCGGTGGTCACGTCGACCGTGTCCGAGTTGAACGACAGCCGCGTCGCCCGCAGGCCCGCAACAGTCACGAAAGTTCCGCCGCCGGTCTCGTCCAGCTTCAGAAGCAGATCCTTGCCCTTCTGCGCGGTCATGCGCTATCTCCTGATTATTGTTTATATTCCACGAATTAGGAGGCTATCCTAAATCGTATCCTCGACTGTCAGCCGGAATCTCATCTCGATCCGGCGCAACGCGTCGCCCTCCGCGCGCCGGGTCCGCGCATCGACAAAGCGCACCACGATGACCCGCCCGCGGCTCATCGTGATGGCGCCGCCGAGCATGGCGTCCGAAATCGCTCCCGCGGCCTGCTTGGCCTCGGCGAATCCCCGGCGCGGAGCATGGACCGCGATGGTCAGCAGATGCGCCGCGCCCCGGTCGGTGGCGGTGCTCCAGTCCCGGGCGCTCTCGTCGCCGATGGTCACGTAGATCCCGTCGGGATCGGCCTCGGCGTCCAGCGAGGGCGGCGCGTCGTAGATCCGCCCGGCCACCAGAGCCGCGACACCGGCATCGTTGCTGAGGAGCTGGAACACCCCCTCCTGCAATGGCCACGACAATGCATAGGTCATGCGAAGGGGCCCTCCTCGACCCAGCAGGTCAGGTAGGCGCCACGGTCGTCCGCCTCGCTGACACCCCTGATCGCGAAGATCCGCCCGCCCCGGCGGAACCGCTGCTCGGCGACCGGCCGGCGGTCCGAGCCCATGGCGGCGGAGCGGATGGTGATGCGATGGGTGATGCGAGAGATTTCGCGGACGCCGCTGACGCGTTCGTGCGCGCTGGAGGCCCGGAGCTCGGCCCAGACCGTGCCCAGCGCGTTCCAGACGATCTGCCAGCCGCCGCCGCCATCGGCGATGCGCTGCGGCGCCTCCAGGGTCAGGCGGGTCGATAGTCTCGGGGTCCGGAATGCCATCGCGCCGCCTCCCCTACAGCCGCACCGGCTGCTGGGTCTCCAGCAGCGCCTGAACGGCAACCGGTATGCCCCGCCCCGGCTCGGAGTCGCCGGTGCGGTTCTCGAAGTAATGCGCCGCCAGCAGCATCACCGCCTGGGTCAGATCGCCCGGCACGTCGTTCCAGCTCGGCCCGAAGCCGGCATCGAAGATCAACTCGGCCAGATGGCCCTGCGGGATCGCCGGCAGCGCGCCGCCGCCCGAGCCCGTCAGCCGCTGCCGGCTGCCGCCGAGCGCCAGCGACCAGGCCCCCGCCGCCACCGCGATGGTCGTCGCGCCCTTGATGAAGCTGATACTGGCGATCGCCGCCACCGGCCCGACCGGCAGCACCAGCTGCCCGTCGCGGTTCCACGCCGTCACCTGCAACTTGAACTGGCGCCGGATCAGCGCCTTGCAGACCCGCGCCTCGACCACCGTGGTGGCATTGCGCAGATACAGCTCGAGCAGCGCATCCTCCGCCGAATCGTCGGCGAACCCCTGCGCCATCCGCAAATGCGCCGCGAACTCGTCCAGCGGAACCGGGTTCACCGCCGCCGGCGAGGCTTCCGTCAAGATCATTCCCGTCGTCCTCTCAGCTGTTGCCGATCCGGATGGTCAGCGACCTCCGGACCTTGCGCCCATTGGTGGTCTGGATGAAGCTGGCCACGAGATAGGCCTCGCCCGGCCTGCCACCGCCCAGAACCGCTGTCGTCGTTGTCGTCGTGTTCGAGGCCGAGACCACCGCCAGGCCGCCCGCCGCGGCCTCGTCGGGGGTCACGGTCCAGCCCAGATCGGCGCTGATCTGCTCGCCGCCGGTCAGCATCCGGCTGCCCCAGTCGAAGCTGTAGTCCAGCTCCGAGGCGGGGTTTTTCAGGAAATATTCGTTCATCTCGTCACCCCGGGTCCGCTGTTTCGTCCGCGAAGCTTGTCAGCCCGATCACCGATCCCGCCGGCAGCGGGCGGACCTGATCCGCACCGGCGGGGCGCTGGCCCCGCCGGGCAATCGGTTCTGGCCGGCGCGCCTTACGACAGGCCGAACTTCAGCGTCTTGATCGCCGCAAAGTCGGTGACATCGCCGCCGACCCGCTTGGTGGCGAAGAACATCACGTTCGGCTTGGCCGAGAACGGATCGCGCAGGATGCGCATGTCCGGACGCTCGGCGATGGTGTAGCCATGGCCGAAGTCGCCAAAGGCGATGGCATGGCTGTCGGCGGCGATATCGGGCATGTCCTCGACCATGGCCACCGGATAGCCCATCAGGCGCGCCGGATGATGCGCCTCCAGGCCCTCCACCCAGAGGAACCGGCCCTGGGTGTCCTTCATCTTGCGCACATCGCCGGCGGTCTTCGAGTTCATCACGAAGGCCGCGTCGGCGCGGTACTCGGCGCCCAGCGTATAGACCAGGTCGATCAGCGAATCGGCCGGCTCGTTGGCGTCGAAGGCGCCGCTGGTGCCGGTGGCGATATAGCCGAGGTTGCCCCAGGCCCAGGAGGCGTCGGCGACCATCGTCTTGGTCAGGAAGCCGCTCGGCTTGCCGACCCCGTCGCCATTGACGAAGGCCGCGCTCTCGGCCCGCAGGAAGCGGTCGGCGATGCGCTCGGCGAGCCAGGCCTCGACATCGAAGGCGACATCGTCGAGGATGCGCTGCGACGCCTTCGGGCTGGCCGACAGCTCGTGCAGCGGGATCGAGATGCGGTCGATCAGCGGCGAGGTGGTCTCGGTGACAGCCGCGACCTCGTCGATCCAGCCGGCGCCGATCTCGTTGTGGTCGATCAGCACGTCGTAGGCGCTGGCCTCGACCTGCACCACCCGCGAGATCGCCCGGATGCTGGCGCCCGAGCGCAGCACATGCTCGACCTGCTCGGCGGTCTTGGGATCGACCAGATAGCCGCCCTCGGCGGATATGCCGGTGTTCAGGCCCTTGGTATCCAGCGCCAGGCTTTTCAGCGCGTCCTCGTCGCCGCGGCGCACATAGGCGGCAAAGGCCTTCTGGTGCGGCAGTTCGGCATTGGCGCTGGTCTCCAGCGCCGGGCGGCGCAGCCCGGAAGCCTTGCGGTCCAGCCCTTCGATTCGGCTCGTCATGTCGGTCATGCGCTTGCTCATGTCATCCTGGAAGTTGTTGAAGTTCTTCAGAAACTCGGCTGCGGCCGATTTCGCCTCGACGGTCACCGCCGGGGTCTTCAGGTCAGTCTCGGTCATGCTTGGTGTTCCTTCTTTCAGAATTGGCTTCGGAGATTGGCAGAGACCCGCTCAAGCGGAACTCAGCGGGGATGGCCTGCGCCCTCGGCCAGGGCCTCAGCCAGGGCCAGTTCCATGATCTCGGCGGCGTCAGGCGCCGCCAGCATGGCCCGGGCCGTGGGAAGCATCGGAAACGTCACCAGCGACACCTCCCACAAATCGATCTCCAGCAGCCGGCGCCCGCCGGTGTCGCGGTTGGCTTCGGCCTTCACGGTGCGGTAGCCGATCGACAGCCCGTCGACGGCGCCCGCCCGCATCAGGGTCAGCGCCTCGGCGCCCTGCGCCACCTCGGCCAGGATCTCGCCGGAGACGTTCAGGCCGCGGGCGTCCTCGCGCACCTCCCGCCACACCCCGATGGGGCGCGCCGGATCGTGCTGCCAGAGAAACTTCACCTTCCGCCCGGCCGCCGCCAGCCGCGCCAGCGAGGCCCCGAAAGCGCCGGGGGCAACCACGTCGCCGCCCTGGTCGGGCTCGCCGAACAGCGAGGCGTAACCTTGCACCACCCCGCTCTCGATCGCCCTTGCCTGGCCGTCGAAAGGCATGAACTTGACCTCCAGCCCGTGCGCTCCACGGGCCGTTCCGTAATCCGTCTGCATCTTGTTGATCCCCTCCGGCTGCTATTTCCCGGCCTTCTTCGGCAGGCCCAGCAGCGCCCGCTTCTCGTCCTCGTCGAGGAACCCCGCACTGCCGACGCGGCGCCACAGCGCTTCGCGCTCGCTCGACAGCGCCGGCACCGCGTCCTGGTCCGGCTCCAGCGCCAGTGTGCCGCCCGAGCCCATCCCCAGCCAGATCGCCAGCGCATTGGCGGTCTTGCGCACCAGCGGCAGGATGGTCTGGCGATAGAAGGCGCGGTTGGCCTCCTGATAGTTCGAATAGGTGTTGTCGCCGGGCAGGCCGAGCAGCATCGGCGGCACCCCGAAGGCCAGCGCGATGTCGCGCGCGGCGGCATTCTTGGTTTGCAGGAATTCCATGTCCTGGGGCGAATAGCCCATCGGGCGCCAGTCCAGCCCGCCTTCCAGCAGCATCGGCCGCCCGGCATTGCGCGCGCCCTGGTGGTTCTCCTCCAGCTCGCGCAGCAGCCGCTGGTATTGCTCCTCCGACAGATGCCCGCCGCCGTCCTTGCCGGTGAAGACGATCGCGCCCGAGGGCCGGGCGGCGTTGTCGAGCAGCGCTTTTGACCACCGCGCCGCGGCGTTGTGGACATCGATCGAGGCGGCCGCCGCCGCCAGCGGGCTCATGCCGTAATGGTCGTCGAGCGGGTGAAACGCCTTCAGATGCAGGATCGGATCGATCTCGCCGGTCATGTCGAAGCGGTGCTTCTGGCGCCCCACCGCATAGTCATAGGCCATCGGCCAGCCATCCGGCCCCGGCACCACGCTCATCCGGTCGGGCCGCAGGCAGTGCAACTCGCGGGGCAGCCCCCGCTGGTCATGCTCGGCGCCCTCCAGATAGGCGTTTCCGCTCAGTTGCAGATGGCCGTAGACGCATTCCATGAAGCTGCGCCCGCCCTGCCCCGGATTGGGCCGCTCGAGCAGCCGCAGCACCGGGTGATCGGTCATCCGGGCGCCGTTCTCGGTCAGCACCAGCGGGATCGCGGCGGCCGATTCCGCCACCATCCGCACCGAGCGGAAGCCGATCACGTTCTGCTCGTAGCCGTTGCGGGTCAGCGAGACGGTGTCGCGCGGGCTCCACACCGCCCGGCCGAAGCTGCGAAACGCCATCAGCGGCCCGACGGCCGAGGCCTTTTCCTCGCCCGGCCGGTCCTCGGCCGCGCGGAACAGTCGAAATCCCATGTCGTCATTGTCTCCGTGTTGAAGCGGTCATACCAACGGCCCCCGGCCGGAACCGGTCAGCGACGCCTGGCGCCGCCCCCGCCAC
>JACZTQ010000331.1 GCA_022573605.1 Pseudomonadota bacterium
CGCCGCGCGGGCCGCCGGGGCGGCGGAGGCGGTGGTGGTCAACCTGATCGCCGGGGGCGACCGGCTGGCGCCGTTCCCGCCCGCCCCCTCCGGCGCCGTGGCCGAGACCCTGGGCGGGGTCGAGGCGCGGCGCTTCGGGGCCGATCTGATCGCGCTGGCGGTGCTGCTCGCCTCGATCGACCTGCTGGCGACATTATGGCTGTCGGGGCGGCTGTCGGGGCGGCTGTCGGGGCGGCTGTCGGGGCGGCGGTTGCGCCCGGTGGCCGGCGCCGCCGTGGCGCTGGCCCTGCTCGCCCCGGCCGAGGACGCCCGCGCCCAGGATACCCGGGACCAGGACACTCGGGCCGGGATGCCGGGCGGTATGTCCATCGGCCGCGCCGTCGCCGCCACCGCCGAGACCACGCTGGGCTACATCATCACCGGCGATGCAAGGGTCGATCGGATCTCCGAGCGCGCCATGGTCGGGCTCGGCAACGCCCTGAGCCGGCGCACGGCGATCGAGCCCGGGCCGCCCATGGGAGTCGATCCGGAGGTCGACGAGTTGAGCTTGTTCCCGGTGCTCTACTGGCCGCTGACCGGGGCGGCGCTGCCGGGCGAGGCGGTGCTGGAGCGCCTGTCGCGCTACCTCGCCGGCGGCGGCATGCTGGTGATCGACACCCAGAACGGCGCCTCGGGCTTCGGCGCCGCGGCGGCGATCGACCTGCGCCAGATCGCCCGGGCGCTGAACCTGCCGCCGCTGGCGCCGATCGACCAGGACCATGTGCTCAGCCGCAGCTTCTACCTGCTGGCCGCCTTCCCCGGCCGCTGGCGCGGCGCCCGGGTCTGGACCGAGGCGCCGCCGCCGGGCGAGAGCCGCCGCCCCGAGGACATCGGTCTGCCGCAGTTCGACCGGGTCGACGACAACGTCTCGCCGGTGGTGGTGGGCAGCGCCGATTGGGCTTCGGCCTGGGCGGTGGACGAGCGCGGCGCGCCGCTGTTCCCGATCGGCCGGCCCGGCGACAACCAGCGCGAGATGGCGATCCGCTTCGGCATCAACATCGTGATGTATGCCCTGACCGGCAACTACAAGTCCGACCAGGTCCACGCCCCGGCGGTGCTGGAGAGGCTGGGGCAATGAGGGGTTGCCTCGTGTCCCGGATCGGAAATCCGGCGGCCCTCCGCCCCCTTGAGAGGGCGGCGAGAGGGAGCGGGCTTGCGCGCCGCCCCCCCTCCCATCCTCCCCCACGAGGGGGGAGGAGGCGCACCGCTCGGGTGTCATTCCCGCGCAGGCGGGAATCTCCCGGGTTTTTGATCGGGGAAACTTTCGATCAAAGCCACTAGAGCGCGATGGGTTCAGTTCTCTCCAACCCCGCCGCTGTCGCCCCCCACTCCCCTTGGGAGGGGGGTCGGGGGGGAGGCTTGCGACGGTGCCGCCGGGTGCTGTGCGGCGGGGGCCGCCGGCGGGGAAAGCCGGTATGATATCTCCCGGCGCCGTGCCTTTTGCGCCTGTTCCAAAAGTCGCTTTGCGTCTTTTGGGCGCGCTCCGCCTGCCGATACTCATGCGCCTGTCCCAAAAGCCGCCTTGCGTCTTTTGGGCGCGCTCCACCTGCCCGCCCCGCCTCCCCGCCCAACCACCGATCATGCCCGGGTACCATCGGTGGTTGGGCGGGGAGGCGGGGCGGGCAGGTGGAGCGCCGAAAGCGCCAGCTTTCGAATCAGGCGCTAAAGACTCGCGGGGAGGAGAGGTGGGTTGGCGGAGTCGGAAATCCGCGCCAGCGGATTTCGTCACGGGCAATTATAAAATGACACTCTGATGGACCTTACCCTCGCCTTCATCCCCGAGCTCGACTGGCGGATCATCGCCGGGCTCGGGGCGCTGGTGGCGCTGGGGGCCGGCGTCGGGCTCTGGCGCGGCCTGCCGGGCTGGGGCCTGCGCACCCTGGCGCTGGGTCTCCTGGTGCTGGCGCTGGCCGGGCCGCAGTTGAAACGCGAGGAACGCGAAGGGCTGAAGAACGTCGCCTTCTTGGTCATCGACCGCTCCGCCTCGACCGCGCTGGAGCACCGCGCGGCCCAGATCGCGGACGCCGCCGAGAGCCTCCGGGCCGGGATCGAGGCGCTCTCCACCGCCGCCGATCCGCTCGAGTTGCGCATTGTCGAGGTGCCCCCCGACGCCAGCGGCCAGAACCGCGGCACCAGGCTGCTGACCGCGCTCGACGAGGCCGCCGCCCATGTCGCCCCGGGCCAGATCGCCGGCGCGGTGCTGCTGAGCGACGGCCAGATCCACGACGCCGGCCGCCTCGAGAGCTTCCCCGGCCCGGTCCACGCCCTGATCGCCGGCGAGGATGACGGCTTCGACCTGGCGCTGGAGGCGGTCAGCGCGCCGAGCTTCGGCATCGTCGGCGAGAGCGTGACCTTCAAGCTGATCGCCCGGGTCCACGGCTCGGCCGAGGTCGAGCATCGCGTCGCCGTCGAGGTCTCGGTCGATGGCGGCGCCCCGCAGATCCACATCCTGGCCGTCGGCGAGGAGACCGAGCTGCGCATCGACATCACCCACGGCGGCGCCAACGTGGTCGATATCCGCCTGCCGCCGCGCCCGGGCGAGTTGACGACACGCAACAACCGGGTGATCGCCGAGGTCACCGGGGTGCGCGACCGCCTCAGGGTGCTGCTGGTCTCGGGCGAGCCGCATCCCGGCGGGCGGACCTGGCGCGACCTGCTGAAATCCGATCCCACCGTCGACCTGATCCACTTCACCATCCTGCGCCCGCCGGCCAAGCAGGACGGCACCCCGGTCTCGGAGCTCTCGCTGATCGCCTTTCCGACCCGCGAGCTGTTCCTCGAGAAGATCGACAGCTTCGACCTGATCATCTTCGACCGCTACCGCTGGCGCGGCGTGCTGGCGGCGGCCTATCTGGCCAACATCGCCCGCTATGTGCGCGAGGGGGGCGCGGTGCTGGTCGCCTCCGGCCCGGCCTTCGCCGGCGCCCAGAGCCTCAGCCGCACGCCGCTGCGCGAGATCCTGCCGGCCCGGCCGACGCTGGAGGTCTTCGAGCAGCCGTTCCTGCCGCGGGTCACCGAACTCGGCCAGCGCCACCCGGTGACCGCCGGGCTGGAGCAGGCGGCGGGGCTGGGGCCGGACGGCCCGCTGTGGGGCCGCTGGCTGCGCCAGATCGACGTGATCCCGACCTCGGGCCAGGTGGTGATGA
>JACZTQ010000046.1 GCA_022573605.1 Pseudomonadota bacterium
GATGCGGCGGTGGTCGCGCGGAGCGGTCGCGCCCAGCGCCGGCAGGTCCGGCGGCGGCTCCTCGCCCCGGTCGCGCCAGGCCTCGCGCACCAGCCCGGCGCTGTAGAGCAGCTCGTAGCGCTCCAGGGTCAGCTCGTCGCGCCACGGCGCGTCCCCGGTGCCGAACAGCAGGTCGCGCCGCTCGCGCCGCTCGCCCGACCGGCCCGCCCATTCGCTCAGCCGGGGCGCGATGATATCGCCCAGGATGGCGGGCGGCCCGTCGTGGCGGTCTTCCCAGGGGAACCAGTGGGCCCAGCCGGTCCAGTCGTTCGCGGCGCGCGCCGCCTCGGGCCGGGCCAGCGCCAGGTAGCCGATCGAGACGGTGTGCGGCTCGCCCCCGATCAGGCCCGCCTGGCGGACCGCCGAGCGGCGTGGATCGCCGAAGGTGTAGAGCTGCTCGACATAGTCGAGCCGCAGCCCGGTGCGCGCCTCGACCGACTCGGCCAGGGCCTGGTGCAGGGTGCGGTGGCGCTTAGGGTCGAAGGCGGCGGTCGGCAGGTCGCGCCCCCGGGCGCCGCGCGGGGTCAGCACCATCGGGCGGGCCTGCCCGGCTTGGGTCTCCAGGGTGACGATCACCGCCGAGAGCTCGACCTTGACCGGCCTTGTATCCGGCGGCCGGGTCATCGCCGCACCTGAAGGTAAAGCTGGCGGAACCGGGCCAGGAAGGCGCGTTTCGCCGCAGTGGCCGAGCGCGCCTTCAGCCGGATCGCTTGCCAGCCCTCGAAGCGCGGCCGGGGGAAGTATTTCGCCGCGTCCGCCTCGGAAAACCCGGCCAGCTGGGTCGCCTCGAACCAGGCGCTGAGGCGGTCGGCCCGCTTGATCAGTTTGGCCAGCGCCGGGGACAGGTCCGGGGGCAGCCCGAAGCGGATCTGCACCGCCGCCGCCAAGGTGTGCTCGAAATCCTTGTAGTCGAGCCCGATCGCCGCCTTGAAGGGCGAGATCATGTCGCCGATGACGTATTCGGGGGCATCGTGCAGCAGCGCCGCCAGCCGCTCCGCCGGTCCCGCCTTGGGTTTCAGGCGGCGCAGGATCAACTCGACCAGCAGCGAGTGCTCGGCGACCGAGAACGGCTGGTCCCCGGTGGTCTGGCCGTTCCAGCGCGCGACCCGGGCGATGCCGTGGGCGATGTCCTCGATCTCGATGTCCAGCGGCGAGGGGTGCAGCAGGTCGAGCCTGCGTCCCGACAGCATCCTCTGCCATGCCCGTGCCGCCATCTGTGCCGAAATCCCCGCCCGAATGAAGCTGGCGCTTTTCTATTCGCCACGCCACGCATTGTCGAGCAGGCCGGGCGGTGCTATGCCGCGCTCCGACCATTCATATCCGGCGCGTCCGCGAGGGAGCGAAGCATGACCGACCACCTGGTGAAAGACCTCGGCCTGGCCGATTACGGGCGCATTGAGATCGCGATCGCCGAGACCGAGATGCCGGGGCTGATGGCCTGCCGGGCCGAGTTCGCCGAGGCCCAGCCGTTGGCCGGCGCGCGCATCACCGGATCCTTGCACATGACGATCCAGACCGCGGTGCTGATCGAGACCCTGACGGCGCTGGGGGCGGAGCTGCGCTGGGCCTCGTGCAACATCTTCTCGACCCAGGACCACGCCGCCGCCGCCATCGCCGCCACCGGGGTGCCGGTGTTCGCCGTCAAGGGCGAGACCCTGGAGGAGTACTGGTCCTACTCCGACCGGATCTTCCAGTGGGCCGATGGCGGTCTCTCGAACCTGATCCTCGACGACGGCGGCGACGCCACCATGTATATCCTGCTCGGCGCCCGGGCCGAGGCCGGCGAGGAGGTGCTGGCCAGCCCCGAATCCGAGGAAGAGGAGGTCATGTTCGCCCGGATCGCCAAGCGCATGGCCGCCAGCCCCGGCTTCTTCGCCCGCCAGCGCGACGCGCTCAGGGGGGTCACCGAGGAGACCACCACCGGGGTCAACCGGCTCTATCAGCTGGTCGAGAAGGGCCTGCTGCCGTTCCCGGCGATCAACGTCAACGACTCGGTGACCAAGTCGAAATTCGACAACAAGTACGGCGTCAAGGAGAGCCTGGTCGATGGCATCAGGCGCGGCACCGACGTGATGATGGCGGGCAAGGTCGCCATCGTCTGCGGCTACGGCGATGTCGGCAAGGGCTCGGCGGCAAGCCTGAGCGGCGCCGGGGCGCGGGTGCTGGTGACGGAAGTCGATCCGATCTGCGCCCTGCAGGCGGCGATGGACGGTTTCGAGGTGGTGACCCTGGCCGAGGCGGCGCCGCGGGCCGATATCGTCATCACCACCACCGGCAACAAGGACGTGATCACCATCGACGACATGCGCAAGCTGAAGGACATGGCGATCGTCGGCAATATCGGCCATTTCGACAACGAGATCCAGATCGCCGCGCTGAAGAACTTCAAGTGGACCAACGTCAAGCCGCAGGTCGACATGATCGAGTTCCCGGACGGCAAGCGGATGATCCTGCTCTCGGAGGGGCGGCTGCTGAACCTCGGCAACGCCACCGGGCACCCGAGCTTCGTGATGTCGGCCAGCTTCACCAACCAGGTGCTGGCGCAGATCGAGCTGTGGACCCGTGGCGGCGACTACGACAACACGGTCCACGTCCTGCCCAAGCACCTCGACGAGAAGGTCGCGCGGCTGCATCTGGACAAGTTGGGCGTGACCCTGACCGAGCTCAGCCCGGAACAGGCGGACTATATCGGCGTGCCCCGGGCCGGGCCGTTCAAGGCCGAGCACTACCGCTATTGAGGGGGCGGTGGTGGAACAAGTTCCACCCTACGGGGTGATCTGTAGGGCGGAACTTGTTCCGCCGAACCACCCCTCACCGCTTGCGAAACAACGCCACCAGGCCGCGATCGCCAGCGTGCTCGTGGTCCACGCCCTGGTAGAACCGCACCTCGCGGAAATCCACCGGCGTGATCCGGCCCGTGGATTCCAGCCGGGCGAAGGCGGAGCCGAAACCCTTCTGGTCGAATACCGGCGAGTTTATGCCGAGGCAGAACAGCGCCCCGGGCCGGGCGTGGGTCTGGCCGCTTCCCCCCAGCCTGCCGCCTCGGACACAAGGTGCGACCACCGGCGGCCGGGGCAGTGAATGCAGCGCCGCTTGGCGCTATACTGGGGCAGGAGGGAGACCTGCGATGCGGATACTGGAGACGGCGCTCTACGCCGAAAACCTGGCCGAGACGGCGGATTTCTACAGCCAGGTGCTGGGGCTGGAGCGGTTTGCGGAAGTGGAAGGCCGCCATGTGTTTTTCCGGGCCGAGGGGCAGGTGCTACTGCTGTTCAAGCCCTCCGTCACCCGCGCGCCGCCGCCCCCGGACGCCCGATTGGCGGTGCCGCCGCACGGGGCCGAGGGGCCGGGGCATGTCTGCTTCGCCGCCACCGGGTCCGAAATCGACGGCTGGATCGAGCGCCTCGCCGCCCATGGCGTCGGGATCGAGAGCACCGTCGAGTGGCCCGGCGGCGGCCGCTCGATCTATTTCCGCGACCCGGCGGGCAACTCGCTGGAATTCGCCGAGGCGCGGATCTGGGGGTTGTGATACCAGATTACGCCGGTCCCAACCCACCTCATGCCCCGGCCCCGGATCGGGTCCGGGGCAGGTCGCACCGTTTCACAGGGTCTGAATATATTTCACTTGAAAATCAATGAGTTGACCTAGTGCCCACATGTGGGCGCCTGTCGTAGGGCGGGGTTCACCCCGCCATTCCGGCCCGGCCAAGCCCATGGCGGGCTGAACCCCGCCCTACGAAGCGGCCCTCCGCCTCACCGGTTCATCCGGTTCTCGATCAGCTCCTCCACCACCGACGGGTCGGCCAGGGTCGAGGTATCCCCCAGCGTGCCGTAGTCGTTCTCGGCGATCTTGCGCAAGATTCGGCGCATGATCTTGCCCGAGCGGGTCTTGGGCAGCCCCGGCGCCCACTGGATCAGGTCCGGGCTGGCGATCGGGCCGATCTCGGTCCGCACCCAGTTGCGCAACTCGGTCTTCAGCTCGTCGGTGTATTCGGCGCCCTCCATCAGGGTGACGTAGCAGTAGATGCCCTGGCCCTTGATCGGGTGCGGGTAGCCGACCACCGCCGATTCCGCGACCTTGGGGTGCGCCACCAGGGCCGACTCGACCTCGGCCGTGCCCATGCGGTGGCCCGCGACGTTGAGCACGTCGTCGACCCGCCCGGTGATCCAGTAATAGCCGTCGGCGTCGCGCCGGCAGCCGTCGCCGGTGAAGTAGTAGCCCTTGTACTGCGAGAAATAGGTCTCGATGAAGCGCTCGTGGTCGCCGTAGAGGGTGCGCATCTGGCCCGGCCAGCTCGCCTTCATCGCCAGCACGCCGCGCGCCTCGGTGGCGGTGATCTCGGCCCCGGATTCGGGGTCGAGCACCACCGGCTGGACGCCGAAGAACGGCACCGTCGCCGAGCCCGGCTTGAGGTCGGTGGCGCCGGGCAGCGGGGTGATCAGGATCCCCCCGGTCTCGGTCTGCCACCAGGTATCGACGATCGGGCAGCGGCCCTTGCCGACGACGCGGTAGTACCACTCCCAGGCCTCCGGGTTGATCGGCTCGCCGACGGTGCCGAGGATGCGCAGGCTGGAGAGATCGCATTTCGCCACCCAGTCCTCGCCCTTGGCCATCAGCGCCCGGATCGCGGTCGGCGCGGTGTAGAAGATGTTCACCTTGTGCTTTTCGCAGACCGCCCAGAAGCGGCTGGCGTCGGGCCAGGTCGGGATGCCCTCGAACATCAGCGTGGTGGCGCCGTTGGCCAGCGGCCCGTAGACGATGTAGCTGTGCCCGGTGACCCAGCCGACATCGGCGGTGCACCAGAAGATGTCGCCGTCGTGGTAGTCGAAGACGTATTCATGGGTCATCGAGGCATAGACCAGATAACCGCCCGAGGAGTGCAGCACCCCCTTGGGCTGGCCGGTCGAGCCCGAGGTGTAGAGGATGAACAGCGGGTCCTCGGCGTTCATCTCCTCGGCCGGGCAATCGTCGGAAACGCCGGCCTCGGCCTCGTGCAGCCAGGTGTCGCGCTCCGGCTCCCAGGCGATCTCGCCGCCGGTGCGCCGCACCACCAGCATCTTGACGCCGGGCAGCTTGGCCAGCGCCTTGTCGGCATTGGCCTTCAGGGCGGTGTTGCGGCCGCCGCGCGGAGCCTCGTCGGCGGTGATCAGCAGCCCGGCGCGGCAGTCCTTGATCCGGCTGGCCAGCGCGTCGGGGCTGAAGCCGCCGAACACCACCGAGTGGACGGCGCCGATGCGGGCGCAGGCCAGCATGGCGTAGGCCGCCTCCGGGATCATCGGCATATACAGGATCACCCGGTCGCCCCTGGTCACGCCGAGCCCCTTGAGGACGTTGGCGAAGCGGCAGACCCGGGTGTGCAACTCGCGGTAGGTGATGTGCTTCGAGAGGCTGGGGTCGTCGGCCTCCCAGATGATCGCGGTCTGCTCGGCGCGCGCCGCCAGATGCCGGTCGATGCAGTTGGCGGCGACGTTCAGGGTGCCGTCGGCGAACCACTCGATGGTGATGTTGTCATAGTCGAAGCTGGTGTTCCCGACCTTGGTGTAGGGCTTGATCCAGTCGAGCCGCTTGCCGTGCTCGCCCCAGAACGCCTCCGGGTCGTCGATCGAGGCCTGGTACATCTCCCGGTATCCGGCGTTGTCGATCAGCGCATGGGCCGCCACGGCGGCGGGCACGGGGTGGGTCGTTGCTTCGCTCATCCTGTCCTCCCAGTCGGTTCTCGCATCCATGTTTTCAAATCGCGCGCGAAACCCGCGGCAGATTTGGTGCAGTGCAATATGTCCCGGTGCCGCAGTCTGGCGGCAGATTAATGCGCTTGCAAGAGCGGGCCGGGCGAAATTGCCGGGCCGGGCTTTTTCCTTTGCCGCGGCGGCGCGCCCCGGCCCATACTCCGGCCCGTCGGGGGGTCACCACGGGAGGATCGAATCATGGCCGGACGGATCGAGGCGAGGCTGGCGGAGATGGGCATCGAGCTGCCCGAACCGGTGGCGCCGCTGGCCGATTACGTGCCCTTCGTGCGGAGCGGCAACCTGGTGTTCGTCTCGGGCCAGTTGCCGATGGGTCCGGACGGTCTGGTCACCGGCCGGCTCAGCGCCGCCGACCACGCCGCCGACGGTGTTCCGGCGCCGGGCTCGAAGCTGGCGCTGGCGGTGGAGGCGGCGTCGTTCGCGGCGATCAACCTGATCGTCCAGGCCAAGGCGGCGGCCGTCGATCTCGACCGCATCACCCGCGTGGTCAAGCTGACCGGCTTCGTCAATTGCGACGCCGGCTTCGCCCAGCAGCATCTGGTGATCAACGGCGCCTCGGCGCTGCTCGGCGAGGTCTTCGGCGAGGCCGGGCGCCATTCGCGCTCGGCGGTGGGGTCGTCGGGCCTGCCGCTCGGCGTCATCGTCGAGGTCGAGGGCATTTTCGAGATCGAGTAAGGCCACGCTCGGCGGCGGCGCCGCAGCCTCCCCCCCGTCCCCTTCTCCGGGGCTTACGCGGCCGCATCTGCGGCCACGGTCCCCTGCGAAGCCCAGAGGGAGTGGGGGGCGAAATCGGCGGGGGCAGCGCGATTGCCCATGATCGGGTCCGGTCGAGGGGCGTTGGCATCAGAACTTCATGTAGGCCTGGCGGAGTTGCACCAGGGGATGGCGCTCGGACATCTGGAACTTGATCAGCAACTCGCGCGCGACCATGTCCCGGTCCTGCTGGTTGTCCGACAGCGCGATGCTGTCGGGCACCCGGACCCAGCCGTTGATGTTGCGGTCGAACACCGCCGGATTGCCTTCCTCGTAGCCCATGTGGACGTCTTCGAGCCAGTTCAGGTCGTCCCAGCCCATGGTCTCCATATAGCTCTTCAGGAACGGGGTCAGGCGGGTGTAGTCCGGCACCAGGTTGACATCGTAGCGGTAGCCGATGTGCTGGCCGATCTCCTTCTCGCGCGCCGAGTCGAGGCCGTCGCCCTCGATGAACTGATCGACGCTTTCGATCTCGGAGCCCTTGTAGCTGGTGCCGGCCATCTCTCTTCTCCTAGCCAGTGGTGGGTTTCACCCACCCTGCGTCAACCCGTAGGGTGGGTGCCAACCCACCTTAAAAATGGTGGTAATCCTCGACCCCGACGGTGTAGTTGGTGCCGGCCAGCGGCACCCCCGCCATGGCGCTCGCTTCCATGGTCAGCGCCGCCAGGTCCTCCGGCTCGAGGCTGTGGATGTCGGTCTTGCCGCAGGCCCGGGCGAACATCTGCGCCTCGATGGTCAGGGTGTGCAGGAAGTTGTAGACCCGCTCGGCCGCCTCGTCGGGGTTGAGGCGCGCCCGCAGCACCGGGTCCTGGGTTGCCACGCCGACCGGGCAGCGCCCGGTGTGGCAGTGGTAGCAATAGCCCGGCTCGACCCCGATCTCGCGCTGGTAGTCGGCCTCGGGGATGTCCTTGTTGCAGTTCAACGCCATCATCACCGAGTGGCCGAGCGCGATCGCCTCGGCGCCGAGCGCGATCGCCTTGGCCACATCGGCGCCGTTGCGGATGCCGCCGGCATAGATCAGGGTGATCTCGCCCCGCTTGCCGAGATCGTCGATCGCCTTGCGGGCCTGGCGGATCGCCGCCATGCCCGGCACCCCGGTCTCCTCGGTGGCCAGGTGCGGGCCGGCGCCGGTCGAGCCCTCCATGCCGTCGATGTAGATCGAGTCCGGATCGCACTTCACCGCCATGCGCACGTCGTCGTAGACCCTTGCGGCGCCGAGCTTGAACTGGATCGGGATCTGGTGGTCGGTCGCCTCGCGGATCTCCTGGACCTTCAGGGCCAGGTCGTCCGGGCCGAGCCAGTCCGGGTGCCGGGCCGGCGAGCGCTGGTCGATGCCGGCCGGAAGCGAGCGCATCTCGGCCACCTGGTCGGTCACCTTCTGGCCCATCAGATGGCCGCCGAGGCCGACCTTGCAGCCCTGGCCGATGAAGAACTCGACCCCGTCGGCCAGCACCAGGTGGTGCGGGTTGAAGCCGTAGCGCGACTGGATGCACTGGTAGAACCACTTGGTGGAGTAGCGCCGCTCGTCCGGGATCATGCCGCCCTCGCCCGAGCAGGTCGCGGTGCCGGCCATGGTGGCGCCCCGCGCCAGCGCGGTCTTGGCCTCGTAGCTCAGCGCCCCGAAGCTCATGCCGGTGACATAGATCGGGATGTCGAGCACGATCGGCTTCTTGGCCCGCGGCCCGATCACCGTCCTGGTCTCGCATTTCTCGCGGTAACCCTCGATCACGAACCGGGTCAGGGTGCCCGGCAGGAAGGTCAGATCGTCCCAGTGCGGGATCTTCTTGAACAGCGAGAAGCCGCGCATCCGGTAGCGCCCGAGCTCGGACTTGATGTGGATGTCGTCGATCACGTGGGGCGGGAAGATGAAGCTGTTCCCGAGCCGGCTGGTGTCGCGTTGCAGTTTCTTTTTCTCCGGCCGCGGACCCGGAGCGCCATCGCCATCCGCCATTTTATTCTCCTTTCGGCTCAGAGAATCAGCTTCTTCTCGAGCGGCTCCAGGTTGTCGTAGTTCCACAGCTGCTTGCCGGCGACGATCTTCTGGAAGCGATCGACACCTTGCTCGGGCAGCAGCCCGTACAGGGTCAGCTTGCGGGTCAGCCAGGCCCGGTCGAGGTCGGTCAACTCGGCCGGAACCGCATCGACACCGAGCGACTTGATCTCGCCGCCGATGTAGATCGTGCCGTCATACATGCTGTCGCCGAGGTCCTTGCCGGCATTGCCGCACACCACCATGCGGCCGCGCTGCATCATGAAGCCCGAGAGCATGCCGGTGTCGCCGCCGACGATGATCGTGCCGCCCTTCATGTCGATGCCGGTGCGCGAACCGACCGAGCCCCGGCAGACCAGGTCGCCGCCGCGGATCGCGGCGCCGAAGGTCGAGCCGGCGTTCTTCTCGATCAGCACCGTGCCGGCCATCATGTTCTCGGCGCAGGACCAGCCCACGCGGCCGCTGATGCGCACGTTGGGGCCGTCGATCAGGCCGACCGCGAAGTAGCCCAGCGAGCCCTCGAAGATCAGGTTCAGCCGGCTGAGAATGCCGACCCCGAGCCCGTGCATGCCGCGCGGGTTGCGGATCACGATCGAGCCATGGCCTTCCTTCATCAACGCCCGGATTTTCGAGTTCACCTCGGTCGTCGTCATCGCGTCCGCGTCGACCTCGGTGCGCTTGTTGAAATCGACCTCCGGGGCCCAGGGATAGGTGAAGTTCTCGGCCTCCTCGGGCTCGAAGAACACCTGCTGGGTCCGGCCGGTCAACTGTTCGGTGGTCAGGCCCATGTCGCGGGCGCGTTCCTCGTGGCTCAGACCTGCCATACCCGGACCTCCGCGTCGTAGGGATCGGTGGTGTCGATTTCCTGGGGCAGGATGGCGCGGATCGAGACCTCTTCCGAGGCCAGCGCGATCAGGTCCTCCGATTCGTAGAGCACCATCGGTTTGGCCGCCATGGAGTCCTTGGCCATGCCGAGCTGGTCCCGGGTCGCCACCAGATAGGTGAAGACCCCGTCGATCTCCCCGATCGAGCGCCGCATGCTCTCCTCCAGGCTGACGCCGCCGGCGAGGTTGTCGGCGGTGTAGACCGCCAGCAGTTCCGAGTCGCAGTCCGACAGGAAGCGATGGCCCCGGCGCTCCATCACCCGGCGCATGGTCCAGTAGTTGGTGATCTGGCCGTTATGGACGATCGCCACGTCGTTGTAGGGGAAGGCCCAGTAGGGATGGGCCGAGCGGATGTCCACGTCCGACTCGGTGGCCATGCGGGTGTGGCCGATGGCGTGGGTGCCCTGGAAGACGCCGAGGCCATACTGCTCGGAGACCACGGTGGCGTCGCCCAGATCCTTGATCAGCTCCAGCGCGTTGCCCAGCGACAGGATCTCGGCGCCCTCGATTTCCTCGATCCGGCGGGCCATGTCCTCGGTGTCGCCGTCGTGGCCGATGATGTAGCGCAGCGCGTAGGCGGTGGCGTGCTCCTTGGCCTTGACCGTCGCGCCATGCTCGGCGAGACAGGCCTCGACCGCACCGATGCGCTCCTCGACCTGGGCCTCGATGCCATGGCCCTTGGCCATTTCCTCCTGCTCGGCGACCTTGATGCGCATGATGTAGTCGCCTTCGGAGGGCTCGCCATAGACCGCGAACCCGGTCGAATCCGGCCCGCGATGCTTGAGCGCCAGCAGCATCGCGGTCATCTCGGCGCCCACGTTCGAGCTTCGTCCGCGATGGATCAGTCCTGCGATTCCACACATGACAATGTGCTTCCTTCTGTGTTTCCCGGGCCGGTTTCACCGGTTGGCGCGCCGGCCCGGCGCTCGCACCGGGCCGGATTGCTTCGGGCGGCCTTACGGCAGGCATTCCATGTAGGTGTCGGCATCCCATTCGGTGACGGTCGACATGAAGCGCGCCCATTCGTCCGATTTGTACTCGTGATAGAGCCGGTACATCTCGCCCGGCATGCCGCGCTGAACAACCTCGTCGGCCGCCAGCGCCTCGAGCGCCTCGCCGAGCGACATCGGCAGCTTCTTGACCTGCTTGCCCTCCTTGATCGCCTCGTAGATGTTGCGCTCCTCGGGCTCGCCCGGATCGAGCTTGTTGTCGATGCCGTCGCTGGCGGCGGCGAGAATCGTCGAGCCCATGATGTACTGGTTCACCATGCTGTCGACCGAGCGGTACTCGAACCGCCCCGGAGCCGAGACCCGCAACCCGGTGGTGCGGTTCTGGAAACCCCAGTCGGCGAACACCGGCGCCCAGTAGCCGGTGTCCCACAGGCGGCGGTACGAGTTCACCGTCGAGCAGCCGATGGCGGTCAGCGCGCGCAGGTGATGGACGATGCCGCCGATCGCGTCCAGCCCGGCCTTTTGCGGCATTTGCGGATCGTCGCCATCGGGCATGAAGGTGTTCTCCCCACCCTGCACATACATGTAGTTGCCCTTCATGCCGGGCAGGTTGTCGGGGTCGTTGCCGCAGCGCACGAAGGCGTCCTCGCCGCCGCGCCACAGCGACATGTTGTGGTGGCAGCCGTTGGCCGAGACGCCCATGAAGGGCTTGCTCATGAAACAGGCGAAAATGTTGAACTCGCGCGCCACCTGGGCGCAGATCTGGCGATAGGTGGACAGCCGGTCGGCGTTGCGCAAAACGTCGTCGTACATCCAGTTCAGTTCGAGCTGGCCCGGCGCGTCCTCGTGGTCGCCCTGGATCATGTCGAGGCCCATCTTGCGGCTGTATTCCATCACCTTCATGTAGACCGGCCGCAGGCTCTCGAACTGGTCGATGTGGTAGCAGTAGGGCTTCGAGTAGCCGTCCTTGGGCTTGCCGTTCTCGTCGAACTTCAGCCACATCATCTCGGGCTCGGTGCCGATCCGCAGGCTCAGCCCGTCATGCTTGGCCTTGAACTGCTCATGCAGGCGGCGCAGGTTGCCGCGGCAATCCGCGGTCAGGAAGGCGCCGGGGTTCTCGCGCTCCTCGCGGTTGCGGAACAGGGTGCAGTAGAACCGCGCGACGCGGGTGTCCCAGGGCAGCTGCATCATGGTCTCGGGCTCGGGGATACCGATCAGTTCGGCCGCCTCCGGCCCGTAACCCAGATACTCGCCGGAGCGGTTGGTGAACAGGTTCATGGTGGCGCCGTAGACCAGCTGGAAGCCCTTCTCGGCGACCCGCTCCCAGTGGTCCGCCGGGATGCCCTTGCCCATGATCTTGCCGGTGATCGAGATGAATTGCAGATAGAGATACTCGACCCCCAGCGCGTCGATCTTGGTGCGGACCTCCGCGACCCGTGCCGCGCGCCCCTCGGCTTCGACGAAGGCTTCGATATCTCTTTTAGCCACAGGTTCCTCCCTTGTTGCGCGCCGCCGATGTTCCGGAATCCCGACACTCCGGCACGGCTCCCCTTTTGCTTCGCGCCACCGTGGGCGGCGCCGGATGGCCATTTCATTCTGGCCACTTTCAGGCAGTAGCTGAACCAAACTCAACAATCGGATCAGACCTACCCTATACCAAATTGCCGATTTTGGTTCATTATTTTGATTCTTTGCGATTCTTCCGCCACCCACCCTGACCAATTACCGACCATAGCGCAACCAAATTTGTGCCTTTGGTGATCTTTTGGTATATGCGAAGCTGACCCTCCCGAAATGATCGAAGAATGATCGAAATGCCCGAGGCGGGGAAAGCCTGACCGGGCGAATTGGCGAGAGAGGACTGGCATGAACGCGGCCGACATCGCCGGCGCGCTGCGCAAGCAGATCACCTCGGCCCGGCTGGCAACCAACGACCGGCTGCCGCCGGAGCGGACCCTTGCCGAGCAGTTCAGCGTCGCCCGCGGCACCATCCGCGAGGCGCTGAGGCGGCTCGAGGAGACCGGCTTTGTCGAGCGCCGCCCCGGCTCCGGCACCTATGTCACCTATTCCGAGCGCGACGAGACCCGCTCGATCGCCGAGACCACCCGGCCGCTGGAGTTGATCGACGCCCGCTTCGCGGTCGAGCCGCAGATGGTCCGCCTCGCGGTGTTGCACGCCACCGATTTCGACCTCGCCAAGACCGAGGCCCATCTGCAAACGATGGAGTCCGGTGACGACGCCGTCGCCTTCGCCGATGCCGACGACCGGTTCCACCTGGCCCTGGCGCGCTGCACCCGGAACGCCCTGATCGTCTGGATGATGGAAAAGATGCACGAGGTCCGCAGCCACGCCCAATGGGCCCGGATGCGCACCATCACGCTCGAGCCGGCCATCATCGCCCGCTACAACCGCCAGCACCGCGGCATCGTCGAGGCCATCCGCGCCCGCGACGCCGAGGCCGCCGGGCGGCTGATGAAGGAACATCTGGAAACCGCGCGCCGCTCGCTGGTCGAGGCGACGAGCTAGGGCGGGGTTCACCCCGCCATCATCCGGGCAATCATTGGATGGCGGGGGAAACCCCGCCCGACCCGACCCGCGCCGCCGCCCGGAGCCAGTTGATATAGACCCGCTCGGCAATGGTGTTGAACTCCGCCATCCTTGCGGCGCAGTCCGCCGCCAGGCGGTTCGCCCCGCCCGGGCCAAGAGCCTCGTCCAGGGCATCGCGATCAGCCGGGGTCGCGGCCCAGTTCGCCACCGTGCCGGCCCCCACCTCGAGGTGGAACTGGGTCGACAGCGCCCGCGGCCCCCAGCTCATCGCCTGCACGGCGCAGTCCGGCGAGCTCGCCAGCACCCTCGCGCCGGCGGGCAGCCGGGTGATCTCGGCGCCATGCCATTGCAGGCAGGGGAATTCCTCCGGCACGTTGTCCAGGAAGATGCTCCCGGCGCCGGCTTCGGTGAGGCGCACCGGCAGCACCCCGATCTCCGGCGCCGCCGCCTTGGCGCAGTCGCCGCCCAGCGCGCAGGCCAGAAGCTGATGGCCGAGGCAGATGCCGAGGAACGCCATCCCCCGCCCCTCCACGGCCTCGCGGATCAGCGCCTTCTCGCCCTTCAGCCAGGGGTGCTCCTCGTCCTGCCACACATCCATCGGCCCGCCCATGACCCAGAGCGCGTCGAACCCGTCGAGATCGGGAGGCGTCTCGCCCGCGGCCAGATCGACCGGCACCCATTGATGCCCGTCCTCGGCCAGGAAACGGCGCAACGCGCCGGGATGCTCGGTGGCGGCGTGCTGCAGAACCAGGATCTTCATCGGCGCGTGCCTCCCGACTGCCAGTGACCGATTCAACTCCGGAGAAAAACCCGGAACCCGTTGTCGTGGCAACCCTGTTCTGCCCGCGATGACCGCAATCGCTCTTGCCACCGGGCCGCAGCCGGGTGAAAAAGTCCCGGTTCCACCCATACAGGGAGTCTCCCGATGATCCGCGCGGTCATTTTCGACCTCGACGGCACGCTGGTCGACAGCGCCCCGGACCTGCACGCGGCGGCGCTCGCGCTGCTGGCCGAGCGCGGCGCGGACCCGGTGACGCTGGCCCAGGTCCGCGGCTTCGTCGGCAACGGCATCGCCAAGCTGGTCCAACGCTGCCTCGACGCTGTCGCAAAGCCCGCCAAGGGCCAGGCGCTGGCCAAGGCGGTGGCGCGTTTCGAGGAACACTACGGCGCCGCCCCGGCCGTGTTGACCCACCCTTACGACGGGGTCGAGGCGATGCTCGGCGCGCTCAGCGCCCGGGGCCTGCTGCTCGGAGTCTGCACCAACAAGCCCGAGGCGCTGACCCGGGCCGTGCTGGCCGGCGTGGCGCTCGACCGCCACCTGCGCGCAATCGTCGGCGGCGACACGATGGGTGTGATGAAACCGGACCCGGAGCCGCTGCGCCATGCGGCCCACCTGCTCGGCGTCGGCATCGACGAGGCGCTCTATGTCGGCGACAGCGAGACCGACGCCGACACCGCGGCGGCGGCGGGCATGGGCTTTGCGCTCTACTCCGGCGGCTACCGCAAGCGCCCGCTGGCCCTGTTCGAGGACTGCTTCGTGTTCCACGATTTTGCCGTGCTGGCCCGCTACGTCGAGGCCCGCATCGCGGCCTGAGGCGGATTTTTGCGCCTCGGCGCGCTCCGCCCCATGTCTTATGCGCCTGTTCCAAAAGCCGCGTTGCGCCTTTTGGGCGCGCTCCACCAACCCACCCCATGTCTTTTGCGCCTGATCCAAAAGTCGCGTTGCGTCTTTTGGGCGCGCTCCACCAACCCACCCCATGTCTTTTGCGCTTGTTCCAAAAGTCGCGTTG
>JACZTQ010000332.1 GCA_022573605.1 Pseudomonadota bacterium
AACCACGATCGCGCCCATGATCGCACACGGCGTCTCGGCCTTCGGCGACCTGAAATACCCGGCCGGGTTCGAGCGCTTCGATTACGCCGACCCGGATGCCCCGGTCGGAGGCACCTTCTCCACCGGCCTCGGCAGCAGCACCTTCGACAGCCTCAACCAGTTCATCCTCAAGGGCAACGCCGCCGCCGCCCTCGGCCTGACCCGCGATTCGCTGATGGCCAGCGCCGATGACGAAGCCGATTCGCTCTATGGCCTGGTGGCGAAATCGATCGAATACCCGGCCGACCGGCTCTGGGCCGCCTTCGAGCTGCGCCGGGAGGCGCGCTGGTCCGACGGCACGCCGATCAGCGCCGAGGACCTGGTGTTCAGCTTCGAGATCCTGCGCGACCAGGGCCACCCGAGGTATCGGGTGCTGCTGGCGGCGGTCACCGGTGCTGTCGCCGAGGAGCCGCTTCGGGTGCGCTACGACTTCCACCCCGACGCGCCGCGCCGCGACCTGCCGATGATGGTGGCGGGCCTGCCGATCCTCTCGAAAGCCTGGTACCAGAGCCACGATTTCACCAAATCGACCCTGGTTCCGTCGCTCAGTTCCGGCCCCTACATGATCGAGAAGGCCGAACCCAACCGCACCATCGTCTACCGCCGGCGCGAGGATTACTGGGGCTGGCGCCTGCCGGTAAACCGGGGGCGCTGGAACTTCGAGCGCATCAGGTACGAATATTTCCGTGAAAACTCGGCATTTTTCGAGGCCTTCAAGGCCGGCGCCTTCACCTTCAACGAGGAATTCTGGTCCAAGCGCTGGGCCACCGGCTACGATTTCCCCGCCGTCGAGCGCGGCGACATCGTGCGCACCGTGCTCCCGGACAACAACCCCTCGGGCAGCCAGGGCTACTGGTTCAACACCCGGCGCGAACGGCTCTCCGACCCGAAGGTGCGCCAGGCGATCTCGCTCGGCTTCGACTTCGAATGGTCGAACTCGCGGCTGTTCTACAATCTCTACACCCGCACCGACAGCTTCTTCGAGGGCGGCCCGATGCAGGCCGAGGGCAAGCCCACGCCGGGCGAGCTGGCGCTGCTCGAGCCGCTGGCGGACCAGTTGCCCCCCGGTGTCATCGACGATGTGGCCTATGTGCCGCCGGTCACCGACGGCTCCGGCCGCAACCGCCGGGCGCTGCGCGAATCCTCGGCACTGCTCGACGCCGCCGGCTGGCCGGTGCGGGGCGCGATGCGCCGCAACGGCAAGGGCGAGATGCTGTCGGTGGTGTTCCTCGACACCTCGGGCAGCGCCTTCGACCGGATCACCATTCCCTACATCAAGAACCTGCGCAAGATCGGCATCGACGCCTCGCACCGCGCCGTCGATGCGGCGCAATACAAGCAACTGGTCGATGATTTCGACTTCGACGTGGTGGTCAGCCGAAAGGTCATGTCGCTGACCCCCGGGGTCGAACTCCGCCAGTATTTCCACTCGGCCAGCGCCAACTCGAAGGGCTCGCAAAACTACGCCGGCATCGACAGCCCGGTGATCGACGCGCTGGTCGATGCGATCGAGCGGGCAACCGGGCGGGCGCAGCTCGGCGATGCGGTCAGGGCGCTCGACCGGGTGCTGCGCGCGATGCACATCTGGGTGCCGCAATGGCACAAGGGCTCGCACACCCTGGCCTATTGGGACATCTACGCCGGCCCCGAGCTCAAACCGCAATACGCCCGCGGCGTCATCGACCTGTGGTGGATCGATTCCGAAAAGCACGCCCGCCTCAAGGATCGGGTCGGGGGCTGATCGATGGGCGCCTATATCCTCCGGCGGCTGCTGCTGATCGTGCCGACGCTGTTCGGCATCATGGTGCTGAACTTCGTCATCATCCAGTTCGCCCCCGGCGGCCCGGTCGAGCAGATCCTCTACCAGCTCGAGCAGGGCGGCGACGGCGGCGGCGCCACGGCGCGTTTCTCTGGCGCCGGCGACGGGGTCGGCGGCGCCACCGACACCGTCGGCAGCGGCCAGAGCAGCTATCGCGGCTCGCAGGGGCTGGAGCAGGAGCTGAAGGACCAGCTCGAGGCCCAGTTCGGCTTCGCCAGGATCGTTTGCGCCGAGGGCTACGAGGGCCCGCCGGAGGTCAGCGCCCCCGAATGCGAGAAACAGCCGATCCCGGTCTGGGAACGCTTCGGCCTGATGCTGTGGAACTACGCCCGGTTCGATTTCGGCGAGAGCTTCTACCGCTCGATCAGCGTCATCGACCTGATCGTCGAGAAGATGCCGGTCTCGATCACGCTCGGCCTCTGGAGCACGCTGATCGCCTATCTGGTGTCGGTCCCGCTCGGCATCGCCAAGGCGGTGCGCGACGGCAGCCGGTTCGACGCGATCACCTCGGGGGTCATCGTCGCCGCCTATTCGATCCCCAGCTTCCTGTTCGCCATCCTGCTGCTGGTGCTGTTCGCCGGCGGCAGCTTCTGGCAGATCTTTCCGCTGCGCGGCCTGACCTCGGAGAACTGGGAGGAGATGTCGCTGATCGGCAAGGCGCTCGACTATCTCTGGCACATCGTGCTGCCGGTCAGCGCGATGATGATCGCCGGGTTCGCCACCCTGACCCTGCTGACCCGCAACTCGTTCCTCGACGAGATCCGCAAGCAATACGTGATGACGGCGCGGGCCAAGGGGTTGAGCGAGCGCGGCGTGCTCTACGGCCATGTCTTCCGCAACGCCATGCTGATCGTGATCGCCGGCTTCCCCGGCGCCTTCCTGGCCGCCTTCTTCGCCGGCGCGCTGATCGTCGAGACGGTGTTCTCGCTCGACGGGCTGGGCCTGCTCGGGTTCGAATCGGTGGTCAACCGCGACTACCCGGTGGTGCTGGGCACGCTCTACATCTTCGGCCTGATGGGGCTGGTGGTGAAGCTGATCTCGGACCTGATGTATGTCCTGATCGACCCCCGCATCGATTTCGAACGGCGCGAGGGCTGAGGGGATGATCCTGCCTGTCCAGCCCTTGCCGGCCGTCATTCCCGCGAAGGCGGGAATCTCTCGACGGCTGGACGAGATCCCCGCCTTCGCGGGGATGACGGAAAACGCTGGGATGACGGCAAGCGCGGGTTACGATCTCGCGCGCGACCTGTCCCCTCCCCCCGGCGCAACGCCGTCCCCTCCCCCCGGCGCAACGCCGTCCCCTCACCCCTCGGGG
>JACZTQ010000047.1 GCA_022573605.1 Pseudomonadota bacterium
CGCAGGAAGCCGATCGCCGAGCCGACCCCGGCGCCGGGCGGCACCAGAAAGCGCCCGATGCCGAGCTTCTGGCACAGTCGCCCGGCGTGCAGCGGGGCGGCGCCGCCGAAGGCGATCATGGTGAACCCGGCGAGGTCCTCGCCGTTCTCCACCGCGTGCACCCTTGCGGCGTTGGCCATGTTCTCGTCGACCACCTCGGCGACGGCGAAGGCGGCCGTCATCCGGTCCAGCCCCAGCGCCGCGCCTACCTCGGAGTCTATCGCCTTTTCAGCAGCTTGCGTCGATAACTTGATGGTGCCGCCGGCGAAATCCTCCGGGTCCAGCCGCCCCAGCACCAGGTCGGCATCGGTCACCGCCGGCCGGGTGCCGCCGCTCTGGTAGCAGGCGGGGCCGGGCTCCGACCCGGCGCTCTCCGGCCCGACCCGGATCTGGCGCATCGTATCCACGCTCGCCAGCGAGCCGCCCCCGGCGCCGATCTCGACCATGTCGATCACCGGGATCGAGATCGGCATGCCGGAGCCCTTCTTGAACCGGTAGCTGCGCGCCACCTCGAACACCCGCGCGGTCTTCGGGCTCTGGTCGCGGATCATGCAGATCTTCGCCGTGGTGCCGCCCATGTCGAACGACAGCACCCGGTCGAGCCGGTGGCGCCGGGCGATATCGGCAGCGAAGATCGCGCCCCCGGCGGGGCCGGATTCCACCAGCCGCACCGGGAACTCCACCGCGCTCTCGAGCGCGATGATGCCGCCGCCCGAATGCATCAGCATGACCGGCGCGGCGATGCCGATCTCCGCCAGCCGCCCGGTCAGGCGCGAGAGATACGCCGCCATCATCGGCTTGACGAAGGCGTTGGCACACACCGTGGTGAAGCGCTCGTATTCCCGCATCTGCGGCGAGACCTCGGACGAGAGCGATACCGGCACGCCGGGCAGCCGCTCCGCCAGCACCTCGCGCACCAGCCGCTCATGGGCGTCGTTGGCGTAGGAATGCAGCAGCCCGACCGCCACACTCTCGTAGCCGCCGCGCGCGATGGTCTCCGCCATCGCCTCGACCTCGGCCCGCTTCAGCGGCCGCAAGACCTGGCCCGAGGCGCCGATGCGCTCGTCCAGCACATGGCGATGGTTGCGCGCGATCAACGGCTCCGGCAGTACCAGGTTCAGGTCGTATTGCTCGAACCGGCTCTCGGTCCGCATCTCGATCACGTCGCGAAAGCCCCGCGTGGTGATCAGCGCCGTCCTGGCGCCGCGGCGCTCGATCAGCGCGTTGGTGGCCAGCGTGGTGCCGTGGATGATCATGGTCACGTCGCCGGGCGCCACCCCCGCCTGCGCGCAGACCTGCCCGACGCCGTCGAGGATGGCATCCTCGGGTGCGCCATGGGTGGTCAGCACCTTGACCGAAGTGAGCGCCGCGCCGGCCTCCAGCACCACATCGGTGAAGGTGCCGCCGATATCGACGCCGAGTCTGATCGGGGGCCTGATCGGGTTGTCGGTCATGGTGGTTTTCTGTCGCCGGTGGGGCAGGGCCAATGGGTGAGGGGCGCCCCCGAAGGGACGCCCCCAAGGGACGCGCCGGAGCGCCTCAGCGCAGGAACCTCATCTCGAACTTGCCCTCGGCGTTGATCGTGTTCACTGAGTAGAACCCGGGCACGTCGCCGGCGGCGTCGAAATCGACCGAGCCGCTGGCGCCCTCGTAGTTGACCGCCTTGCCGGCCGCGATCAGCGCCTTGGCCTTTTCCCACTCGCCGGGGCGGATGATCTCGCCCGGCGCGTTGGCGACCTCGGGCAGCGCCGCCGCGATCAGCGCCGGATCGGCCGCCCCGGCCTGCTCGATCGCCAGCGCGATCAGGAAGGTGGCGTCATAGCCGTGGGCGGCATAGGGCGCGCCCGGGTCCATGCCGGTCGATTTGTAGGCCTCGGCGAAGAGCTGATAGCTGGTGTTCGAAGGGTCCGAGGCGGACTGGGTGATCATCAGGTTGCCCCTCAGGTTCTCGGCCCCGATCTGCTCGATCACCGAGACGTCGAACATGCCGTCGGCGGCCATGAACTTGCCGAACGCCCCGGTCTCCAGCGCGTTGCGGATGATGGTGATGCCGGAGCCGCCGTAATAGGCGAACAGCGCCAGCGCCTCGGCTCCGCCGCCCGAGAGCGTGGTGATCTCGGCCCGGTAGGAGGCCTTGTTCGGCTCGTGCACCTGGTTCGCCGTCACCTTGCCGCCGAGGCCCTCGAAGTTGGCCACGAAGACCTCGGCGATGCCGGCGTTGTAGTCGTCGTTGGCATAGGTCACCGCCAGCTTGCGGTAGCCCGCCTCCCAGGCCAGCTTGGCCAGCGCGGCGCCCTGGTAGGCGTCCGAGGGGGCGGTGCGGAACACCAGGTTGTTGTCGTCTAGATCGGTGATCGAGGGTGCGGTGGCCGAATCCGAGACCGACGGGATGCCCGCCGGAATCGTCACCGACTGCACCATGCCGTTGGTCGCGCCCGAGCACGAGGCGCCGACGATGGCGACCACCTGCTCGACATTGACCACCTTGTTGCCGGCGTCGACCCCGGCCTTGGGGTCGCACTGGCTGTCGGCCAGCACCAGCACCAGGGTGTCGCCGTCGAGCAGCCCGCCGTTGGCGTTGATATGCGCGGCGGCGAGGTTGCGCCCGGCGACGATCGGCGCCACCAGTTCGGCGATCGGGCCGGTGACGCCGGCCACCGAGCCGACCCTGATCTCGCCCGCCATGGCGGGCGTTGCGGCCAGCGCCGCCAGCGCGGCTGCTGTAATCAGATGTTTCATTGCTTGGTACTCCCTGTGTTTGCCGCCGGGGCACGATCACCCCGCAGACGTGGATGCGGTTTCGGCCGTCGCTCCGGCAGAATCCCTTGCGGGCGCCGTTGCAGAATGAATTGCAGGATCAGCCCGATCAAGAAAATCCGCACATAGGCCGAGCGAATGGCGAACTCGTCGGGCAGGCGGCTGGTCAGGATCTCGGTCGCCGACCACACCGTCCACATCAGCATCGCCCCCAGTATCGCGCCCTTGTTGTTGGCCGAGCCCCCCGCGATCAGCATCACGAAGACCAGGAAGGTGGCGGTCAGCGGGTCCGACACCTGGGGGTCGATCTGCTTCAGGTACTGCGCCATCAGCGCCCCCCCCAGCCCCATCAGGGCCGAGCCGATGACAAAGCTCTCGAGCCGGAAGCGCTCGACATTCTTGCCCGCCGCCGCGGCGGCCGCCTCGTTCTCGCGGATCGCCGTCATCACCCGGCCCCAGGGCGCCGTGCGGGCGCGCTCCAGCGCCAGGTAGATCACCATCACGATGGCCAGCACCATGGCGACGAAGGCCAGCGTGTTCCAGGGCTGGGGCAGGTCCTCGAAGGCCTTCGGGATCTGGCTGATCCCGCGCGGCCCGTTGGTGGCCCAGCCCTCGTTCTTGAACACCAGGCGGATGATCTCGGCGATGCCGATGGTGGCGATCGCCAGGTAGTCGGCGCGCAGCCGGATGCAGATCTTCGCCACCCCGTAGCCGACCACCGCCGAGAGCGCCATCGCCGCCAGCATGGCCAGCGGGATCGGCCACTCGTAGCCGCCCAGATGGCGGGCGTAGATCGGCGTGGTCAGGATCGCCTGGACATAGGCGCCGACGGCGAAGAACCCGGCGATGCCGGCGTTGAACAGCCCGGTAAAACCCCACTGCACGTTCAGCCCCAGGGTCAGCACGGCGTAGATGCCGCCCATGGTCAAAAGGCTCAGCAGATAGAGGAAATAGCCGTAATACTGTTCCATCAGAACTGCCTCCCGCGGAACAGCCCCTGGGGTTTCCAGATCAGCATCGCCACCATGATCGCGAAGGCGACCCCGCCCTTGTAGCCCGGCGACAGCAGCGGCGTGGTGCCGATCCAGGGGTAGGCGCTCAGTTCCTCGGCGATGCCGATCACCAGCCCGCCGGCGACCGCGCCATAGGGCTTGCCGATGCCGCCCAGGATGGCGGCGGCGAACATCGGCAGCAGCAGCTTGAACCCCATCATGGTCTCGACATGGGTGTCGAGGCCGAGGAACACCCCCGCCGCCACCGCCAGCGAGGCCCCCATCGCCCAGGTGGCGCGGATCACCACCTCGGTGTCGATCCCGGTCAGCGCCGCCAGTTCCGGGTTGTCCGAGGTCGCCCGCATCGCCTTGCCGATCTTGGTCCGGGTCAGCACCAGATGCACCGCCATCATCAGCAACACGGTGGCGCCGATGATCAGCAGGTGGTTCTCCGAGAACCGCACCGGCAGCAGCGCCTCGAGGGGCATCTGGATGCCGGTCTGGAGCGCCTGCAACTGCACCCCCCAGAAGAACTGGATCACCGAGCGGATCATCAGCATCAGCCCGAACGAGGCGATCACCAGCATGATCGCCGGGCTGGTCCGGAACGGTTTGTAGAAGGTCCGGTCCAGCCCCAGCACGATCCCGGTGGTCAGCACCATCGCCAGCGGGGCGACCAGCAGCGGATGCAGGCCGCTGAACTGCACCAGGCTCAGGGTGATGTAGACCCCGAGCGTCATGGTGTCGCCATGGGCGAAATTCGAGAACCGCAGGATGCCGAAGGTCAGCGAGATGCCGATCGCCCCGAGCGCGTAGATGCAGCCCAGCACCACCCCCGGGATCAGGTAGAAGTTGAGGAACGCCATCATGCCGGGCGCCCCCCGTTGCCGTCATTTTTGCCGCTGGCGCCCCCACTGGCGCCCAAAAACATGCGCGCGACCTCGTCGTCGTCGAGCAGCGCCCGGCCGGTGCCGCTGTGGCGGTTCTCGCCATCGACCAGCACATAGCCGCGATGGGCCACCATCAGCGCCTGCTTGGCGTTCTGCTCGACCATCAAGATGGTCGCCCCGGCGGCGTTGATGTCTTGGACAATGCGGAAGATCTCGCTGCGGTATTTCGGGCTCAGCCCGGCGGTGGGCTCGTCGAGCAGCAGGATCTTGGGGTGCAGCATCAGCGCCTTGCCCATCGCCACCATCTGGCGCTGACCGCCCGACAAGAGCCCCGCCGCCTGGCGGCGCTTCTCGCGCAAGGGCGGGAACAGCTCGAAGATCTCCTCGATCCGGGGGGCCGGGTCGTCGCGCGAGACATAGGCCCCCATCTCGAGGTTTTCCTCGACCGTCAGCGAGACGAAGACATTGGCGCTCTGGGGCACGAAGGCCACGCCCCTGGTCACCACCTGCTGGGGCGGGGTGTTGGTGATCTCCTCCCCGGCCAGCCGGATCGCCCCGGCGGTGATGTTCAAGAGCCCGAAGATCGCCTTCATCGCGGTCGTCTTGCCGGCCCCGTTGGGACCGATGATGACGACGATCTCGCCCCGCTCCACATGCAGGTCGATCCCGTGCAGGATCTCGGTCTCGCCGTAACCGGCCGAGATGGCGTCGAGCTCCAGCATCGCGCTCATGCCGGCCCCGCCGCGGAAACCGCGCCGCCGAAATAGGCGTCGATCACCCTTGGGTCGTTGCCGACCTCGCTGAACGGCCCCTCGGTCAAGACCTTGCCCTCGACCAGCACGATCACCGGGTCGCACAGCCGGGCGATCAGGTCCATGTCGTGCTCGACGATGCAGAAGGTGTAGCCGCGCTCGGCATTGAGGCGCCGGATCATCTCGATGATCTTGTTCATCAGGGTCGGATTGACCCCGGCGCCGGGCTCGTCGAGCAGCACCAGCTTGGACTCGGTCATCATCCCCCGGCCCAGCTCCAGCAGCTTCTTCTGGCCGCCCGACAGATTGCCCGCCAGCTCCTCGCGCAGATGGCTCAGGCCGAGGAAATCGAGCGCCTCGTCGGCCAGCTCCAGCACCTCGCGTTCGCGCGCCCGCACCCGGCCGGGCGTGAACCAGGTCGCCCAGACCGACTCGCCGGGCTGGTCCGGGGGCACCAGCATCAGGTTCTCGATCACCGTCAGGCGGCCGTATTCCTTGGGGATCTGGAAGCTGCGCACGATGCCGAGATGGAACAGCTCATGGGTCGGCAGGCCGGTGATGTCGTTGCCCTCGAAGGTGATGCGGCCCTCGGTCGGCGGCTGCGCCCCGGCGATGATGTCGAAGGTGGTGGTCTTGCCGGCGCCGTTCGGCCCGATCAGCCCGGTGATCGAGCCGCGCCGGACCTCGAAGCTGGCGCCATCGACCGCGGTCAGGCCGCCATAGCGCTTCACCAGATTGTCGACGCGCAGGATTGGCGTGGCGTCCATGATCTCCCCAAAACGGCGGCGGCAGGTCATTTGCGCGCCGCCCTCCTGGTGCAAGTTAAAGCACCAGTCGGGGCGGCAGGACAAGCCTCGCCGATCGATTCCGCCGGCCGGGGCGGACAATCATGTCCGCCCTACCGGGGGCCGCGCGCACTTGCATGGCGTCGCCGCCCGCCCCATATGCCACTCCGAGGCGGGTGCTGCCTGGCGGGCCCGCGGATGACGTCGCTTCGCCACGAGGACGGCCGCACATGTCACGGATATCCTTCACCTCGCAGCCCTTCCTGCTCGGCTTCGAGCGTCTCGACCGGCTGGTCGAGCGCACCCTGAAGGCCGGCACCGACGGCTATCCGCCGTTCAACATCGAACAGCAGGGCGAGGACGCCTACCGCGTCACCCTGGCGGTGGCCGGCTTCGGCGCGGCGGAGCTGTCGGTCACCGTCGAGGAGCAGCAACTCATCATCCGCGGCCGCCAGGGCGAGGACGGGGCCGAGCGCGCCTTCCTGCATCGCGGCATCGCCGCGCGGCCGTTCCAGCGCAGCTTCGTGCTGGCCGAGCAGGTCGAGGTCGCCGGCGCCGGGCTGGAGTGCGGCCTGCTGCATATCGACCTGATCCGGCGCCAGCCGGAGACCGTGGTGCGCACGATCAAGATCGAAGTTACGGAGTGACGCCGCCGTCAGGGCAAAAGGAGTGACGAACATGACCAGGAACCAGTTCATCGAAGCGGGCGGCCAGCCCATCGTCTATGTCCGTCAAGTGACCCCGGAGGAGATGCCGGACGAGTTGCGCGGCGCCACGGCGCCGCTCTATGCCGTGCACGACGCCGAGGGCAACCGGCTGGCGCTGACGCCGGACCGGCGGATCGCCTTCGCCCTGGCCAGGCGCAACGACATGACGCCCGTCAGCGTGCATTGACGCGGACACAAGGACGGCGCCACCGCCGCCATGCCACGGCTTGGCCGGGGCATCTCTCGACAACCGATGGGGATGGTAGGGCGGACATGATTGTCCGCCTTGTTTGCAACCAAGGGCGGACAATCATGTCCGCCCTACCGCGCTCACGCCGCCCTCGAGGCCATCGGCTCGGTGATCAGCGCATAGAGCGCGCCGGCCTCCGAGGTCTCGCGCAGCTTCTTGCGCAGCTCGGTGTCGCGCAACAGCCGCGACACCCGGGCCAGGGCGCGCAGGTGATCGGCGCCCGATTCCTCCGGCGCCAGCAGCACGAACAGCAGGTCCACGCCCTGGCCGTCCACGGCCTCGAAATCCGCCGGCCGCTCGAGCCGGGCGAACAGCCCGGCGATCGATTGCAGGCCTTTCAGCCTGGCATGCGGAATCGCCACCCCGCCGCCCATCGCGGTCGAGCCCAGCTTCTCGCGGGCCAGCAGTCCCTCGACCACCAGGCGGGTGTCGAGCCCGTAGGCGTCGCGCGCCCGGGCGCCGATTTCCTGCAGGATCTGTTTCTTGCTGCCTGCCTTGACAGCGGGGAGAATCGCGTCGCGCGCGATCAGGTCGGCCAGTTCCATGACAGCCTTCTGTGTTACTGCTCGTTGGTCGCCGCTCAGCCTTGCGGCAGGTTGGCCGGATCGATCCAGCCCACATTGCCGTCATCGCGCTGGAAGACGATATTGATCCGCCCGTTGGCGTCGTTCCTGAACATCAGGAACCGCGCATCCGCCAGTTCCATCTGCATCACCGCCTCGCCGACGGTCAGGGATTTGATCGGGGTGGTCATCTCGGCGATGATCACCGGCTGCATGCCGTTGAGCGTTCCGGTGTCGGTTTCCTCGTCGTGGCTGCGCAGCACGTAAGCCTGGGCGTCCATCATCTCGACCGGGGTCTGCCGGCTCTGATGGTGGTCCTTCAGCCGGCGCTTGTAGCGGCGCAGCTGCTTTTCGATCCGGTCGGTGGCCTGGTCGAAGGCGGCGTAGATCTCGCCGTTCTCTCCGTGCGCCTGCGCCGTCAAGCCGGTCGAGAGATGGACCGATGAGTCGCATTTGAAGCCGTGCCCGTTGCGCGAGAACACCACGTGGGCATCGACCGGGCGGTCGAAATACTTGCCCACCGCCGCAACCATGTTGTCTTCGACATGCGTGCGAAGCGCCTCGCCCACATCGATCTGCTTGCCCGATATCTTGATTTGCATTCTGTCTCCAAACGGCCTGTGGAGGGGCGGGCTGCCGCCCGGCGGACCCTCTCGTTGTCCGGAGCTCGAGGCCCGCGATCCCGGTTTCCGAAGCGGTGCGGAAACTAGGCGGCGGCCCCGGCCCTGTCAATATAGCAATGTTTCCCGCCCGCAGAAGAGGGTTCGGTCAACAAAGCTTCATCCATGCGTCACCATCGCTTTCAGCCGGCGCCGGCCGGCCGACGAGGGCAGGCCCAGAACACGGCGATACTTGGCCACGGTCCGGCGCGCGATATCGATCCCATCCTCCTGTAATCGCACGACAATCATGTCGTCCGACAGTATCGCGCCGGGCGCCTCGGCGTCGATCATGGCGCGGATCCGGTGGCGCACCACTGCCGCCGCCGTCCCCTCCGGGCCGACCGCATTGGTGAAGAAGAATTTCAGCTCGAAGATGCCGCGTTCGGTGGCGATGTACTTGTTCGAGGTCACCCGGCTGGCGGTCGATTCGTGCATCCCCGTCGCCTCGGCCACCATGGCAAGGGTCAGCGGCTGCAAGCCGGCGATGCCCTCGCTGAAGAAACGGTCCTGGCGCCGCACGATCTCGGTCGCCACCGCCAGGATGGTGCGCGCCCGCTGGTCCAGGCTGCGCTTGAGCCAGTTGGCGCTGGCGCGGCAGCCCGAGACGAAGGCGCGGGTCTCGCCCCCGGCGGCGGCCAGCTCCACCGCGTAGCGGTTGTCGATCAGCACCCGGGGCAGGGTCTCCGGGTTCAGCTCGATCTGCCAGCCGCCGCCCCCCCAGTAGCCCTCGGGCGCCCGGCGCAGCAGCACGTCCGGGATCAGGGTCTCGGCCCGCTCGGCCTGGAAACCGGCGCAGGGGCGCGCCTCCAGCGCCCGGAGCTCGGCCAGCATGTCGGCGAAATCCTCCTCGTCGACGCCGCACAGCGCCCGCAGCCGCCTCAACTCGCCCCGCTCCACAAGATCGAGGTTCTCGACCAGCCGGCGCATCGCCGGGTCGAGCCGGTCGCGCTCGGCCAGTTGCAGGGCCAGGCACTCGGCCAGATCGCGCGCCCCGACCCCGGTCGGCTCGCAGCCCTGCACCAGCGCCAGCGCCGCCTCCACCTGGCCCGGCGCGGCGCCGAGGCGGCTGGCAATCTCGGCCAGATCGGCGCGCAGCAGCCCATGCTCGTCCAGCTCCTCGACCAGCAGCCGCGCCAGCAGCAGCACCGCCGCCTCGGCCCGGCTCTGGCCAAGCTGGGCCAGCAGGTGCGCGCGCAGGCTCGCCGGGCGCTCCGGCTGCTGTTCCAGGTCGAAGCCCGGCGCGTCGAAGGACAGGTTTCCCCCGGCCCCGACCCTGGCCCAGGCGCCGCCTTCGCTGGGGATGGGGGCGCCGGGCCCGGCATCATTGGGCCCGGTGTCGTAGAGGTTCTCGGCGCCGGTATCGAAGGTCTCGGCGCCGAGCGAATGGTCGCCCTCGGGCGTCAGCCGGGCATCGAGCGGAGTCTCCCCGGCGTCCGGCCCCGGATCGGGCCCCGGATCGAGCCCCGGATCGAGCCCCGGATCGAGCTCTGCATCGGGCCCCGCATCGGGAGCCGCCTCGGCCTTGCCGGCGGCGCCCCCGGGCTCGTCCTCGACCTGGATCAGCGGGTTGCTCTCCATCTCGGCCTCGACGAATTCGCGCAGCTCCAGGTTCGACATCTGCAACAGCTTGATCGCCTGCTGCAACTGGGGTGTCATCACCAGTTGCAGGCTCTGCCTCTGCTCCAGTCGAAAGCCCAGCGCCATGCCCGATCCGTTCTCTCTCCACCGGATCAGACTGGGGCCCCAAGGGTTACTGGCAGGTTACCGGGAGGTTATCGGGGGTCCCTAGATCCTGAACCCCTCGCCCAGATAGACGCGGCGGACATTGGCGTCCCGGACCACCTCGTCCGGGCTGCCCTTCATCAGCACGCAACCTTCATGCAAGATGTATGCCCGGTCAATGATCTCCAGCGTCTCGCGCACGTTGTGGTCGGTGATCAGCACCCCGATGCCGCGGTCCTTGAGGTGGCCGACCAGCGCCCTTATGTCGTTGACGGCGATCGGGTCGATACCGGCGAAGGGCTCGTCGAGCAGGATGAAGGCGGGGTCGGTGGCGAGACACCGGGCGATCTCGACCCGCCGGCGCTCGCCGCCGCTGAGCGCCGAGGCCGGGGTCCGGCGCAGATGGGTGATGGAGAATTCGCCCAGCAACTCGTCGAGCCGGTTGGCCCGGGTCATCCGGTCCGGCTCGACCAGTTCCAGCACCGCGCGGATGTTGTCCTCGACCGACAGGCCGCGGAAGATCGAGGCTTCCTGCGGCAAATAACCCAGCCCGAGCCGGGCCCGGCGATACATCGGCAGCGGCGTCAGGTCGATGCCGTCGATCGCGATCGTGCCGCTGTCGGCGGGCACCAGGCCGATGATCATGTAGAAGCAGGTGGTCTTGCCGGCGCCGTTCGGACCCAGCAGGCCGACCGCCTCGCCGCGGTGCAATTCCAGCGAGACATCGCGCACCACCGGGCGGCGGCGGTAGCTCTTGCCCAGCCCGGTGACCACCAGCCCCTCCTGGCCGGGCGGCGCCGTGCTCTCGGCCGCGCTCTGCGATGGGCTCTCTGGCGGGGTGTCCATTGCGCCGCCGTCAGTTTTCGGCCGCGGGGGGGGGCGCCGCGGGGGTCTCGGCCGCGGGGGTGAAGATGCTCTTGACCCGCCCGCCCTCGATCCGGCCGGTGCCGGCGTTGAGGTCGATCACCAGCGATTCGCCCGAGATCGCGTTGTCGCCCTGGGTCAGCACCACGCTGCCGCCCATGCGCATCATGCCGCTGGCCAGGTCGTATTCGGCCCAGGCGCCCTGGGCCGTCTCGGCGCCGTTCGACAGGAAGACGTTGCCCTCGGCGCGCATGTTCTGGATCGCGCCGGTGCCGGGGCTGGCATTGGTGTCGGACTGCTCGGCGGCGTAGGTCACGGTCAACAGGTCGGCGGTCAGGTGCAGCGTGCCCTGAACGGCGACGACCTCGCCGCTGAAGATCGCCAGGTTCTCCGCCTGGCGCACCTCCAGCACGTCGGCGACGATCTCGATCGGGGCGCTGGAATCGTGCTTGAAGCTGCCGAACGGCGCCGCCGCCGGGGCTGCCGCCGCCGTGGTTTCCTGCGCCGCCGCCGGGGCCGCCGCCCCGGCAATGGTCACCGCCGCCGCGATCAGCGCCGCCAGCGCGATTCGTTGAAGTCCTCTGGCCAACACGCCTACCTCCCGCTACCTGGCCGCTACCTGGCCGCTACCTGGCCGCTACCTGGCCGCTACCTGCGCCGGCCCCCGGTCACTCTTTGTCGCCGGCGGGCTCCTGGGCTGGAATGAACACCACCCGGACCCGGTTTTCAAACCAAATCGTCCCGGCCCCGATGCGGCCCTCGCCGGCGGCGGCGCGAAAACTGCCCGCGTCGATCTGGCCGGTCGGCCCGGTTCCGCTCACCGGGCCGGGCGCGACCGCGGTTTTCGCCTTGAGGTCGAGCACGACCCGATCGGTCTCCACATGATAGCCGTCCGAGGTGTCGAGCACGACCCCGCCCTCCAGCACCAGGATCTTGCTGGCGCGGTGCATCCGCCCGGTGGCGGCCCGGGCGGCGATGGTGCGCCCGTCGCTCAACTCGATCTCGCCCTCCGGGCGCTCGAGGTCGATCAGGCGCGGCATGGTGCTGTCGGGCAGCGCCCACTCGGCCCGGATCGCGAAGGGCTCGCCCTGCTCGGTGACTCCGGCGAAGCGGGGGTTGTCGAGCCGCAGCCCGGCGCCCAGGGTGGCGAGCTCCTCGGCGCTGAAGATCTCGCTCAGGTCGCCGGTCCTCTGGGCCGCGAAGTAGAGCGCCGAGATCACCGCCAAGGCGCCCAGCGGCAGCAACACCTTCATCCACGCCACGGCGCGGGAATAGGCCCGCACGCGCCGCTGCCCGGCGCTGCCGATGGTCCGGTGCCGGGCCAGGGCGCGCATTGCCGGCCTATACCGAGGATCGCCGATAACGACCCATAGAGATCGCGCCGGCGGCCCGTCGGGCAGGAGGGAAGCTGCCGGCGATGCGGCCCATCGTCAAAGCTTTCCGACGCCCTCCGACGGGCCGCCTGCGCGACCGGAACGGCGGCTTGCCAAGGCTTTCGGCCAAGGTTCCGGCCAAGGTTTCGGCCAAGGTTCCGGCCAAGGTTCCGGCCAAGGTTCCGGGCGGTGTCGCGCCCGCTTTACGATGTCCCGCATCGCCGCAGCGCACGCTCCTGGCCGAAAACCTTGGCAAGCCGTCTCTATGGGTCATTATCGGCGATCCTTGGTATGCGCCCCGCCGGCCGCCCCATCGACTCCCGCGCGCAGGCAATCGTGCAGGTGCAGGATGCCGAGCGGCCGGGCCGGGGCGTCTCCCTCGGTGACGAACAGGCTGGTGATCTTGTAGGCGTTCATCAGTCCCAGCGCCTCCTGCGCCAGGCGGCCGGGGGCAATGGTGCGCGGGCCGGGGGTGGCGACCTCGCGCACCGTGCGCTCCAGCAGCCCGGCCATGTGGCGGCGCAGATCGCCGTCGGTGACGATCCCGGTCAGCCGGCCCTCGCCGTCGGTGGTGCCGGCCACGCCGTAACCCTTCTGGGTCATCACCAGCAGCGCCTCGGGCATGCCCGCGCCCTCCGCCACCAGCGGCACCGCGTCGCCGGTCGCCATCAGGTCGGCCACGCTGACCAGTTGCGCCCCCAGCCTGCCGCCGGGATGGATCTCGGCGAAATGTTCCAGAGTGAAGTCGCGCCGCTCCATCAGCGCCACCGCCAGGGCGTCGCCCAGCGCCAGGGTCAGGGTGGTCGAGGTGGTCGGCGCCAGCCCGACCGAGCAGGCCTCCGGCGCGGCGGGCAGCACCAGGGCGATATCGGCGGCCTTCAGCAGGGTCGAGCCGGCCCGGCTGGCGACCCCGATCAGCGGGATCGCGAAGCGCCTGGTATGGGCGATGATGTCGGCCAGCTCGCGGGTCTCGCCGGAGTTCGACAGCACCAGCGCCACGTCGTCCCGGGTGATCATGCCGAGATCGCCATGGCTGGCCTCGGCCGGGTGGACGAACTGCGCCGGGGTGCCGGTCGAGGCCATGGTGGCGGCGATCTTGCACCCCACGTGGCCCGACTTGCCCATGCCCGAGACGATCACCCGGCCCCGGGCCGCCAGCATCGCCTCGACCGCATCGGCGAAGGCCTCGCCCAACTGCCCGGCGAACAGCTCCAGCGCCGCCGCCTCGGTCGCCATCACCCGCCGCCCGGTGGCGATGGCGCGGCTGCGCTCGGTCTCGGTCTCGGTTTCGGTCTCGGTTTCGGTGGCGATGGCCACGGCAGGCTCCCCCTGATCGCCCCGTTCAAGCTCGGGGGTCAGTGCGCGAATATATCGGTCTCCGGCCAGCCCGCCAGATCGAGCATCGCCCGGTCGGGGAGAAAGCCGAAACAGGCCTTGGCCAGGTCGGCGCGGCCCTCGCGGGCCAGGCGCTGCTCCAACTCGGCCTTCAGCCGGTGCAGGTATAGAACGTCCGAGGCGGCATATTCCAGTTGCGCCTCGCTCAATTCCCCGGCGCCCCAGTCCGAGGTCTGCTGCTGCTTCGAGATATCGACCCCGATCAGCTCCTGGGTCAGGTTGCGCAAGCCGTGCCGGTCGGTCGAGGTGCGGCCCAGCTTCGAGGCGATCTTGGTGCACCAGACCGGGCGCGCCACGGCGCCGAAGGCATGCGCCAGCACGGCGATGTCGAAACGGCCGAAATGGAACAGCTTGAGCACTTTGGCGTCGCGCAGCAGGCGGGCGAGGTTCGGCGCCTTGTTCTGGCCCCTGGCGATCCGCACCAGGTGGGCGTTGTCGTCGCCGGAGGAAAGCTGCACCAGGCACAGCCGGTCGCGGTGCGGCACCAGCCCCATGGTCTCGGTATCGATCGCCACCACCGGCCCGAGGTCGAGCCCGCCGGGCAGGTCGCCTTGATGCAGTGTGATGGTCATCTGCGTTCCCTCTTCCCGCGCGGCACCCTTATAGGGGGCGCCTTGATGCGGGGGAAGAGTGGTGCCCAGGAGAAGACTCGAACCGTGCCTATCCGGTTGTCACCCACAGCCACTACATCTAGGGTGCTGCCAATCGCCCGAGTAAAGCTCGGCGTAAGTGGGAGCGGTGACGCCGCCAGCGATTCCGAGCAGGGACCGGAAGGCGTTGAACGGGTAGAATCGCCTGTTGAAGCGGAATGTGAACTCGTTGAGATAGGCTTGGAGGTGCTGGTGGCTCACGCCGTGATGAGTGCCACTCAG
>JACZTQ010000333.1 GCA_022573605.1 Pseudomonadota bacterium
AAGATGTCGCGCCCCTCGGGCGCTTTCAGGTTCAGGGTCAGCGAGCGCTTGTTGCGGTTGAAGGCGTGGTAGAACTGGCTCGAGCCGTCGGGCAGGAAATGCGGGCCGACGGCGCGGGCCATGTCGCCGCCGCCGAGCGGGTTCTCGATCTTGATCACCTCGGCGCCGAGGTCGCCCAGCAGCATGGTGCCGAACGGTCCGGCGCCGTATTGCTCGACGGCGAGGACGGTGACGCCGGTGAGGGGGAGGGTCATGCGCGGGGGGCCGTAGATTGCCGTTCCATCACACCGGGTTCCGCTCGATCAGGCGCTTGGCGATCAACAGCCGCTGGATCTCGTTGGTGCCCTCGCCGATGCACAAGAGCGGCGCGTCGCGGTAGAGGCGCTCGACGATGAACTCCTTGGAATAGCCATGGCCGCCGTGGATGCGCATCGCCTCGATGGCGTTTTCCAGCGCCGCCTCGGTGGCGAACAGCTTGGCCATGCCGGCTTCGTAATCGCAGCGCCCGCCGCGATCCAGCGCCTCGGCCGCCTTCTCCGTCAGCAGCCGCGCCGCCTCCACCCTGGTCGCCATGTCGCCGAGCTTCAGGGCGATCGCCTGGTGCTGGTGGATCGGCTTGCCGAAGGTCTGGCGCTGTTGGGCATATTTCACCGCCTCGTCCAGCGCCGCCTGGGCGACGCCCACCCCGCGCGCGGCGACGTTGACCCGGCCGAGCTCCAGCCCGGAGATCGCCGCCGCCATGCCGTTGCCGATCCCGCCGATCAGGTTGAAGCCGGGCACCCGGAAGTCCTCGAACACCAATTCGGCCGTGTCGATGCCCTTGTAGCCGAGCTTCTCCAGCTTCTTCGAGGCCCGGAACCCCTCGCCCTTCTCGGCGATGAACAGGCTCATGCCCTTGTGGCGGGGCTCGGCGGTGGGGTCTGTTTTCACCAGCAGGGCAAACGCGGTGCCGTGGATGCCGTTCGTGATCCAGGTCTTGGTGCCGTTCACCAGATAATCGTTGCCGTCGGCCCGCGCGGTGGTGCGGATCGCTTGCAGGTCGGTGCCGCAGTCGGGCTCGGTCAGGGCCAGCCCGCCGCGCACCTCGCCGCTGGCGAATTTCGGCAGGAAATGGCGCTTCTGCTCCTCGCTGCCCAGCCTGGCGACGATATGAGCCATGATCAGGTGCGAATTGATGATCCCCGAGACCGACATCCAGACCCGGGCGATGCGCTCGACGATCTTGGCGTAGGTCGAGGCGCGGAGGCCGAGGCCGCCGTATTGCTCCGGGATCACCGCGCCGAACAGGCCCATCTCCTTCATCCGCTCGACGATCTCCTCGGGGTATTCGTCGGCCGCCTCCAGCGCCTGGGCGTAGGGCGCCACATCGCGCGCCAGGAACCGCTCGACGCTGTCGAGGATCAGGCGTTCCTCCTCCGAATCCATCTCAAACCCCGCAGAACGGCGCCAGCGCGTCGGCCGCCGAGGCCGCGTCGTCGAGCGCCAGCAGGGAGGCCTGCATCGCCGCCACCCGCTCCGGGCCGGCCCAGCCTGCCGCGTTCTCGCGGAACTTGGTGACAATCTCGGGGTTCGGGATCGGCCGGTCGCCAGCCCCCCGGTTGACCGGCTCGAAGTGGCTGACCTCGCGCCCGTCCTTCAGCCGGATGATGACCGCCCCGGAATAGGCCTTCGGGAACGGGCTGTCCGGGTAGTCGGCGTAGGAGACCTTGTCGGTCAGCGCCAGGATTTCCGGGTCGGTGAAGAATTCCGGCTCCAGTTCGTCCAGGGTCAGGCGCCCGGTGACCAGCGCCGCCGCCACCAGGTAATGCAGGGAGAACTTGGCGTCGTAATCCGAGGCCGGGCGCTTCTTGTTGGCCTCGGGCTCGCAGATAACCGGGAACGCCTGATGCGGCACCAGCACCTCGATGCTCTCGATCCGGTCGAGCTTGACCTTGCCGCGCAAGGCCAGCGCGGCGTCGATGGCGGCGTGGGTCAGGTGGCAGACCGGGTAGGGCTTGATGCCGGTCGCCAGCAGCTCCCAGACGCTGCCCAGCCCGGCGGTGATGGCGCCAAGATCGATCCAGTCGGTGAACTTGCCGCCGTAGATGTTGAACAGGCCGAAGCGCCCGTCATAGGGCGCGCTGGCGCCGACGAAGCCCTCGCGCGCCAGCGTCGCGGCGGTGATGCCGCATTGCGCCGCCCAGCCGGGGTGGAAGCGCTTGTTCCAGGCGCCGTCCTCGAGGAACTGCATCGAGCCCGAGGCCATCGACAGCGCCAGCCCCTGGGCCTGTTCCATCTGGGCCGCGTTCAGCCCCAGCAGCCGCCCGGCGGCCAGGGTGCAGCCGAACACCCCGACGATCCCGGTCGGGTGGAAGCCGACCTGGTGGAAGGCCGAGCGGGCGCAGGCGCCGATCCGCGCCGTCGCCTCGACGCCGATCACGTAGGCGGTCAGCATCTCGCGCCCGCTCGCCCCCACCATCGCCGCCGCCGACAGCACCGCCGGGAACACGCTCGCGGTCGGGTGCACCACGCCGGCGATATGGGTGTCGTCGTAGTCGAGCCCGTGGCAGAGGAACCCGTTCATCGTCGCCGCGTCGCGCGGGCTCATCCGGGCCGGCAGGCCCAGCACCGGAACGCCGTGGCCGCCGCCCCCCAGCGCCTGCATTCCGGCCAGCATCTTGTGGGCAAAATCGTAGCGGCTCGAGGCCAGGGCGATGCCGGCGGCGTCCAGCATGTGGTGGGCGGCGCGGGTGCGGATCTCGGGCGGAATGGCGTCGTGCTCGAGCCCGGCGGCGAAGGCGGCGAAGCGGACGGCGATCGGGGCCTCGGCCGCGGCCTGCTGGCTCAGGATATCGGTCTCTCTGTTCATGAGAGTCCTCCCTTGCGTCATGGCGGAACGTGCCATTCCGCCGCTATCTTCCTACGCCCCGGCCTCCGAGCCGGGGCCTCGCGCCGTTGTGCGCTGCCCATCGAGGTCCCGGCGCAAGGCCGGGACGTTGCGGATAAATACCATCCCTCACCCCTCCACCCCGTGCCCGCGCCGGGGTACCAGGCTGACGCGCTCGAAGCACAGCACCACGGTGCCGTCCTGTTTGTAGCCTTGCGTGTGGGTGGTCACCACGCCCGCATCGGGGCGCGACTTCGAGGCCCGCGCTTCCAGCACCTTGGTGC
>JACZTQ010000334.1 GCA_022573605.1 Pseudomonadota bacterium
GAGCCGGTCCATGAGGCCGGACAAGGCTATGGACACGTTTGACCGTCCCGTTCCATTCCATGCGGTGTGGTAACGGGAGGCCCGCCTCGGGTCAAACCCGGTAGGCTGCCGGGTCCGGGGGCTGGGTGAGGTCCGCGGGGATGACAGGGACCAATGTGGCGGCTCCGGGCCACAAGCGCGCGTTCGCCGCAGGGCCCGCAAAGCCCGTTCGCGGCTGTTCTCCCGGCAACTCCGCCTCCGCGCCGATCCGTTAGAGTCTCATTAACCATACTTACTCCATTTTTCGTATTTCGTTCAAATTCAACAACTTAACCCCCGTTGCACACGTGCGCACCCCCTCCTGCACCACCCTCTCCCGCCCGGTCGGGCCATCTGTCAGGCTCCGCGCGGGGACGTGATGGCCCAGTGTGGTGGATCGGAAATACCACGGCTCATATTTTTCCCGCACTTCCCCGGCCTCGAGCCGGAGTCTCGACCCGCAAGGCGCAACGGCGCGAGACCCCGGCTCAAGCCTGCCCTCGACGCGATCGGGGGGCCGGGGAAGGGCGGGGGGGGCGGGCGATCACGGGAAATTTCCCGGGCGGTGCTTTCACGGCGCGCCCGAAGGAGTAGAGTCCGACCGTGGACCCGGCGGAACCGCGGCGCCGGTCCGCGCCGAAACCGCCACCCGGAACCCGGAGCCATGCGCCTGATCGCCCTCGCCCTCGCCGCCCTGATCTGCCTCGCGCCGCCAGCCGCGGCCGGCGGCCTGGAATGGGCCGTGGTGCCGGAGCAGTCGCAGGTTCTGTTCGAATATTCGCGCAACGACCAGCCGGCGGTGGGGCATTTCGCCCGGTTCGCCGGCGGCGGCGTGTTCGATCGCGACGCACCCGGCGACGCCACCCTGGAGCTGCGCATCGAGAGCGCCAGCATCGACCTGGGCGAACCCATGGCCAGCATGTTCGCGACCTCGACCGACTGGTTCGATTCGGGCAACTTCCCGCTGGTGATCTACCGGCTCACCGGGCTGACCCCGGAGGGCGGCAACGACTACCACGCCGTCGGCACCCTGACGATCCGGGGCCGGACCCGGCCGATCGAGACCACCATCACCCTCGAGATCGGCGACCACGAGGCCCACGCCTCGGGCACCCTGCGCCTCGACCGGATGGATTACTGGCTCGGGTTCGGCCTCACCGCGCTGTTCGTCGATATCGGGCGCGAGGTGGCGGTGCGCTTCGACCTGATCGCCCGCCCGGACCGCTGAGCGGCCGGCGCGATGGGTGTTGGCAATACCGCGACAAGCTGGGGCTGGCCGGCGCGGCTGCTGCACTGGGTGATGGCCGGGCTGATCCTGTTCCAGCTCGGGCTCGGCTTTCGCATGGTGCGGCTGGTCGACGACGTCTACCTGCGGTTCGGCCTCTACCAGACCCACAAGAGTTGGGGCTTCGTGATCTTCACCCTGGCGCTGGCGCGGATCGCCTGGCGGGCGACGCACATGCCGCCGGAGTTGCCCGGCAGAATGAGCCCGCCGGAGGTGGCGCTGGCGCGCGGCGCGCATCTGGCGCTCTACCTGCTGATCGTGCTGCAACCGCTCAGCGGCTGGCTGATGGCCTCGGCCTCGCCGTTGCAGGACACCTGGGGGCTGAAGAACATGGTGTTCCTGTGGTTCGAGCTGCCCGACCCGTTCCAGCCCGGCTCGAAGGGGCTGGAGGACATCTTCAAGTCGATCCACGCCTGGGCCGCCTTCGCCCTGGCGGTGATCCTGGCCGGCCACGCGGCGGCGGCGCTGCGCCACCAGTTCGTGCGCCGCGACGGGCTGCTGCGACGGATGATCCTGGGGCGCTGAGGGCGGGGTGGCCGGGCGCTACTGAAGCACCGGGTAGCCGAGCCTGCCGGCATGATCCTGCAACGCGCCCAACTCCCGGTAATCCTCCCGGCTGGCCGGGATGACGCCCTTCAGCAACAGGATCTCGCGGCAATCGGCCAGCGAGGGGTCGTCGAAGGTCTCGGCCAGCGCCGCCCCGACCTTGTCGATCTCGCCGGCCGGGGCCGCCGCGCGGACCACATAGGGAGGGGCCGGAGCCTGGTAGGTGTTGCCGAGCACCCGGAGCCCGCGCATCGCGCCCTCGAGGTGGCGCCGGATCAAAGCCAGGGTCACGCAGTCGATCGCGGCGACCTCGGCCTGGCGTTGCCGGATCATCTCCAGGCTGGCGAGGTGGCTGCCGCTGACCTTGACGGCGGCGAAGAACTGGCCATCGACATGGCGCTCCGAGACCAGGTGGCGCAGCGCGCTCATGCCCGAATGCGACTCGGCCCCGTTGATCACCGCGACCGCGCCGCGCATCTCGCGCACATCGTCGAACGGGCAATCGCCGGCGACCACGACCATGCTGGAATAAGTTCCGCCCAGGCAGCCGGGCGCGGCGTATTGCGGCGTTGCGATGGGCAGCAATCGGTCGTGGTAGCGGTGCATGACGTCATAGCCGCAGCACTGGCTGAGCAGCAGGCCGGGGTCGTTCCAGAGCTCGGCCACCGGGCGGTCATGGACCAGCCTGTCGGGCACGCCGGCGAGACCGCGGCGCCGCAGGTTCCGCGCCAGCGAGGCCCAGAACGCCGCCGTCGCGGCGCGAACCTCCGGCAGGTCGTACATCGGCAGGCTGGCCGTGCGCATGGTCAGGCTCCGTCGCGGGGCGGGGGTTTCCGGGGCAGGCAGGAAGCATCGTTCGCCCGGCAGCCATATCCGATCAATGCGCCTCGATGTCAATCAGGCGGGGTCAATCGGGCGGGAGAATGCGCCGGGGCACGATGTGCCGATCGAACACCATGGCCCCGCTCGCGAGCCCCCCGGATGGCGGCGCATCCGGCCGGCCAGACGGGTGGACAATCATGTCCACCCTACCGGGCGGCGCCGCGCTGCCCGGTAGGGCGGACATGATTGTCCGCCGCCGCCCGATCCCGGGTCGGGAGCTGCCGCGCAGGCGCCGGACCAGGCGCGCCAGGACGGCCAGGCCGGCGCCCAGCGTGGCCCCCGTCAGGTTCCACGGCACCCCCCAGAGCGGCCCGAACAGGGCGCCGCCGGCCAAACCGATGATCGCTCCCAGCAGGAACAGAACCGTCCACAGGGCTCAGAGCAGGATGAAGGCGGCCGGCACCCAGAAGCCGAACTACCGGA
>JACZTQ010000335.1 GCA_022573605.1 Pseudomonadota bacterium
CGGCGAGGGCGTCGAGGGGGCCATGCTGACGCTGGGCTCGGGCGCCCAGGTCGCCGGCGAGGACCTGCGCCGCCTGGTCGAGGAGGCGCGCCGGGCGGGCGCGGTGCTGGGCGCCTTCCCGACCAACTACCCCCGCTTCGTCATCGAGCAGATGGCGATCGAGGGGGTGCTGCGCCCGCGCATCGGCGCCGACGAGGCGGCGCGGGTGGCGGCGCGGCTCGACACCATGGCGCCGGAGACCGAACGCGGCTGGCGGGGCGAGGTCACCGACGACGGCGGCGTGCGCTTCACCCGGGTGCTGCGCGGCGTGACCGAGACCCATTCGGTCGACGGTTTTGCCCTGCGCGCCGCCGAGGCAAGGCGTCTGGCGGCGATGGGCGGCGACCTGGCCGAGACCTACGCCACCCCGGCGACGCTGACCCGCAAGGACCGCGAAGTGCCGATCCGGGCGCCCTCGGAGCTGCTCGCGGCGATCATGGCCGAGGGCGAGAAGGGCCTGACGCTGCAACGCTACAAGGGGCTGGGCGAGATGAACGCCGACCAGCTCTGGGAGACCACGCTGGACCCGGATGCGCGCACCCTGTTGCAGGTCCGCATTGATCACATGGCTGATGCCGACGAGATTTTTTCCAAGCTGATGGGTGATATTGTCGAGCCGCGCCGCCAGTTCATCCAGGAGAACGCGCTCTCGGTCGAGAACCTCGACTTCTGAGCATATCGCGAATTGCTCGCGACCGATGACTGGCCCCGCCCTTTGCAGGGTAGGGGCAGAGCTACACCAGAACTACATTGGGGCTGGCGCCCTCTCCCGCTGTCGGTGGGAGGGACAGGGCGGGGGTTCTCTGCCATGGGTCACACGAAACGAACTGGGCAGTAAGCGCATAATGACAACCACCGAAACCCCCGCTCCCGACCGCGCCCTCGAGGGTATCGGCTGGATGCTGCTGACCACGGTGCTGTTCGTCTTCGTGACCGGGATCGTGCGCTATCTGGGCTCGGACATCCCGGCGGCCGAGGCGGCGTTCATCCGCTACGCCATCGGGCTGGCGCTGGTGCTGCCGGCGTTCCGTCCGCTGCTGCGGCAATGGCCCCGTGCTGCGCTGATGCGGCGGTTCGTTCTGCGCGGCCTGGTGCATGGCGTCGCGGTGATCCTGTGGTTCTACGCCATGGCGCGGGTCCCGATCGCCGAGGTGACGGCGCTGGGTTACACCGCGCCGATCTACGTCACCCTCGGTGCGGCGTATTTCTTCGGCGAGAGGCTGCATGCCCGGCGCATCATGGCGGTGGCCGCCGGGTTCGTGGGCGCAATGATCATCCTTCGCCCCGGGTTCCAGGAAATCTCCTCGGGCCAACTGGCGCAGCTCACGGCGGCGCCGCTGTTCGCGGTCTCGTTCCTGCTGGCCAAGGGCCTGACGCGCGAGTTCAGCGCCGGGCTGATCGTCGCCATGCTGTCGCTGTTCTGCACCCTGACGCTGTTGCCCGGCGCGATCCTGCAATGGCGCGATCCGACCCTGGAGGAGGTGCTGTGGCTCGGCCTGACCGCGGTCTTTGCGACCGCCGGCCACTACACCCTGACCCGCGCCTTCCAGGCCGCTCCCCTGACGGCGACCCAGCCGGTGGGGTTCCTGCAACTGGTCTGGGCGGCGGCGCTGGGCATGCTGGTGTTCGGCGAGGCGCTCGACCCCTTCGTCTTCCTCGGCGGCGGCATCGTGGTGGCGGCGGTCAGCTACATCTCGCACCGCGAGGCGGCGGCGGCCCGGCGGATGCGGACCCCGCCGGCGGTGGCGACCAAGACGTGAGTGAGGCCCGCCGGGCCTGCGATGCGGGGCTTTGTCAGGTGTGCAATGTGCACACCTACCTATCCCATTGATTTATAACAGAAACCGATTTGGAGGTGATTTATGGTTAAGAGAGCATGAATCACGTTCATTGCAGAACGTTCGCCTCAATCCGGCATCCCGGCCTTGCCGCCACGTTGACGCCGTCGCCATAGATGTCGTCGCCGTCGATGATGACGTCGCCCAGGTTGATGCCGATGCGCAGCCGGATGCGGCCGTCCCCCTCCGCGATCCGCTGCTGGATGGCGAGCGCCACCTCGACCGCTCGACCACGCTGGGGAACTCGACCAGCGCCCCGTCGCCCATCAGCTTGACCAGCCGCCCGCCGCGCTCGGCGATCACCGGATCGAAGATCTCCGCGCGATGCGCCCGCAACGCCGCCAGCGTACCCGCCTCGTCCGCGCCCATGAGGCGCGAATAGCCGACCACGTCGGCGGCGAGGATGGCGACGAGCCGGCGCATGATCGAACCCCCAGATCAGAGGCCACACGACCCGACCGGGCGAACAAACATCAAGCGCCCGGTTAGTCCATGCCGCGCTCGGCGAATATCTTCCGGGCGATGCGGAAGCACGCGACCCCGGCCGGCACGCCGCAATAGATCGCGATGACATGGATGACGGCGCGCAATTCCTCCTTGCTGACGCCGTTGGCGATGGCGCCGTTGAAATGCAACTCCCACTCCTCCATCCGGCCCAGGGCCGCGATCATGGTCAGGTTCATCATCGAGCGGGTCCGGGGCGCGATCACCTCGTCGCCCCAGCCGAAGCCCCAGCACCATTCGGTCATCATCTCCTGGAACGGCCGGTTGAAGTCGTCCGCCGCCGCCATGGTCTTGTCGACATACGCCGCCCCCAGCGTCGCCTTGCGCCGCGCCATTCCCGTCTCGAAGCGTTCCTTGTCCATCAATCCGGCCTCCGGTCATTGTTTCATCGGCGGCATTTCCCGCCGCCGGCAGAATGGACTCGACCGGGCGCGAGGCACAAGCCCGGGTCTCCGGCGCGAGAGCCTCGCGTTGCCGTCCGGCCGGGCGAAGACCCGTGGACACCCGACCAGGAACATGCTGATAATACCAAGGATCACCGATAATGACCCATGGAGACGGCTTGCCAAGGCTTTCGGACTTCGTCGCGCCCGCTTTACGATGAACCACATCGCCACAGCGTGCGCTCCTGGCCGAAAACCTTGGCAAGCCGCCGTTCCGGTCGCGCCGGCGGCCCGTCGGAGGGCGTCGGAAAGCCTTGACGATGGGCCGCATCGCCGGCGGCTTTCCTCCTGCCCGACGGGCCGCCGGCGCGATCTCCAT
>JACZTQ010000048.1 GCA_022573605.1 Pseudomonadota bacterium
GGTGCCGCGGCCCCGCCAGGCGCGAGGGTGAAATCCAATGAGCACACGTCTCGACTCCGGCGGCGCCTTGCTCGACCGCTCGAAACCCATCAGCTTCTCGTTCAACGGCGAGATGCTGCAAGGCTTCGAGGGCGACACCCTGGCCTCGGCGCTGCTGGCCAACGACCATGTGCTGGTCGGGCGCAGCTTCAAGTATCACCGCCCGCGCGGCATCCTGGCCAGCGGGGCGGAGGAGCCGAACGCCCTGATGGGCCTCGGCCAGGGTCCCCGCTTCGAGCCCAACCAGCGCGCCACCACCACCGAGCTGTTCCACGGGCTGGTGGCGCGGTCGCAGAACCACTGGCCCAGCCTGAATTTCGATATCGGCGCCATCAACAACCGGATCGCCGCGCTGGCGCCGCTGTTCGCGGCCGGGTTCTACTACAAGACCTTCATGTTCCCGCGCGCCGCCTGGAAGCACCTCTACGAGCCGATGATCCGCCACGCCGCCGGGCTCGGCAAGGCGCCGACCGAGGCCGACCCCGATAGTTACGAGCATTTCCACGCCTTCTGCGATGTGCTGGTGATCGGCGGCGGCCCGGCCGGTCTCGCCGCCGCCCGCGCCGCCGGCGAGGCCGGGGCCAGGGTGCTGCTGGTCGAGCAGACCGCCCATTGGGGCGGGCGCGCCAACACCGAGACCGATATCGAGGTCGACGGCCAGCCCGCCGCCGCCTGGGCGCAGGCCCAGGTCGCGGCACTGGAGGGCATGGAAAACGTCACCCTGCGCACCCGCGCCATGGCCTCGGGCCTCTACGACCACGGCTATGCGCTGGTCTACGAGCGGGTCTCCGACCACCGCCCGGGCCAGCCCGGCGCCCCGCGCCACCGCCTCTGGCGGGTCCGGGCCAAACGCATCATCGTCGCCACCGGCGCGCTGGAGCGCCCGCTGGCGTTTGCCAACAACGACGCGCCCGGGGTGATGCTGGCCGGCGCGGTGCGCGACTACATCCGGCTCTGGGGCGTGCTGCCGGGCCAAAGGGCAGTGGTCGTCGCCAACAACGACGACGCCTACCGCACCGCCATCGCGCTGCACCAGGCCGGGGCCAAGGTGGCGGCCGTGCTCGACACGCGGACGCAGGTCACCGGCGCGTTGCCCGCGGCTGTGCGCGCCTTGCAGATCCCGCTGCGCGAGGGCCACGGCATCGCCAGGGTCATCGGCGCCAAGCGGGTCACCGGGGTCGAGATCGGCCGCATCACCGGCACCGGCCAGATGGGCGGCCGGGCCGAGACCATCGCCTGCGACCTGGTCGCCATGTCGGGCGGCTGGTCGCCGGTGGTGCATCTGTATTCGCATTGCGGCGGCAAGCTGGTCTGGGACGACGCCGGCGTCATGTTCCGCCCGGCGCCGGAGCGCGGTGCGCCGACCGGGGCCGACGGCGTTGTCAACACGATCTGCGTTGGCTCCGCCAACGGGCATCTGGGCACCGCCGAGGCTCTGGCCGATGCGCTCGACGTGGGCCGCTCGGCGGCCCGGGAGTGCGGACACGAGGCTTCCGCGCCCGCCGCCCCGGAGGTCTCCGAGCCCGCCATGGCGCCGATCGTGGCGCACTGGTTCACCCCCTCGCGCGGCGGCACCGCCCACGGCACCAAGCACTTCGTCGATTACCAGAACGACGTCACCGCGGCCGATGTCCGGCTGGCCGCCCGCGAGGGCTACGAGAGCGTCGAACACGCCAAGCGCTACACCACCATGGGCATGGCGACAGATCAGGGAAAAACCTCCAATATCAACGGCTTGGCGCTGCTGGCCGATGAACTGGGTGCGGCGATCCCCGATGTCGGCACCACCACCTTCCGCCCGCCCTACACGCCGATCTCGTTCGGCGCCATCACCGGCTCGTGCAAGGGGCCGCTGTTCAAGGCCATCCGCCAGTCGCCGATGCACCAGTGGAACGCCGCCAACGGCGCCGACTTCGAGCCGGTGGGCGACTGGCGCCGGCCCTATTGCTACCGCCGCGAGGGCGAGGACCGGCCCGCCGCCGTGACCCGCGAGATCCTCAACGCCCGGAGCAAGGTCGGCCTGCTCGACGCCTCGACCCTGGGCAAGATCGTGGTCAAGGGGCCGGACGCGGGCAAGTTCCTCGACCTGATCTACACCAACATGATCTCCAGCCTAAAGCCGGGCCGCTGCCGCTACGGCCTGATGTGCGACGACAACGGCTTCCTGTTCGACGACGGCGTGGTGGTGCGCACGGGCGAGGACGAATTCCTGCTCCACACCACCTCGGGCGGCTCCGACCGGGTGCACTTGCACCTCGAGGAGTGGTTGCAGACCGAGTGGTGGGACCTCGAGGTCTACACCGTCAACGTCACCGACCAGTGGGCGCAGGTCGCCGTGGCGGGTCCGGAGGCGCGCCAGGTGCTGGAGGCAGCGGGAACCGATATCGACATAGGCGCCGAGGCGTTGCCCTTCATGAGCTATGCCGAGGGAACCATCGCCGGGTGCCCGGCGCGGCTCTACCGGATCTCGTTCTCGGGCGAGCTCAGCTTCGAGATCGCCACCCCGGCCAACCGTGGCCCGGTGCTGTGGGAGGCGCTGCTGGCGGCGGGCGGGCCGTTCGGCCTCATGCCCTACGGCACCGAGGCGCTGCACGTGATGCGGGCCGAGAAGGGTTTTGTCATGATCGGCGACGAGACCGACGGCACGGTGATCCCGCAGGACCTGGGCCTCGGCTGGGCGGTGTCGAAGAAGAAGCAGGATTTCCTCGGCAAGCGGGCGCAGGAACGCATCGACCTTGTCCGGCCGGGCCGCAAGCAACTGGTCGGCCTCCAGACCGAGGACCCGGCGCAGGTGCTGCCCGACGGTGCCCACGCGGTGGCCGAGGTCAGGCCCGACGGGCAGAAGATGCGCACCATCGGCCACGTCACCTCGAGCTATTTCTCGCCGACCCTGGAGCGCTCGATCGCCCTGGCGCTGATCGAGGGCGGCGCGGGTCGCATGGGCGAGACCCTGAACTTCCCGCTGGCGGGCGGCAAGGTGATGCAGGCCACGGTGGTCGATCCGGTGTTCTACGACAAGGAAGGGGCGCGCCAGAATGTCTGAACCTCGATCCACCCTGGACCGCGCCGCCGCCTCGGCCGGGCAGTCGATCCGCATCGAGGACCGTGGCCCGGTCGGCCAGGTCACCCTGCGCGGCGACCTCGGATCGGATACGCTGCGCGCGGCGGTCAGGGCCGGCGTCGGGGTCGATGTTCCCGGACCCCTGCGGGCAGCCTTCGACGGCGACCGGGGCGCGGTCTGGATGTCGCCCGACGAGTTGCTGCTGTTTGTCGCCTATGATCGGGCCGGCGCGCTGGCGGCGTCGCTGGGCGCGGCGCTGGCGGGCGCGCATCACCTGGCGGTCGATGTCTCGGACGCCCGCGCGGTGATCCGGCTTTCGGGCTCAGGTGTCGCCGAGGTTCTGGCCAAGGGCGCGCCGGTCGATCTCGGCCCGGCGGCATTCCCGGCCGGCACTGCCCGGCGGAGCCATGTCGGCGGCGTCGCGGTGGGCTTCTGGCGCCGCGGCGAGAACGAGTGGGAGATCGTCTGTCTCGCGTCCTTTGCCCGGCACCTGTTCGACTGGCTGGTCGAATCCTCGCGGGAAGGCAGCGAGGTCGGGGCTTTCTGACCCGGCACTCGGTCATCACCGGGCTTGACCCGGTGATCCAGTCTTTAGATCAATCGGTCAAGGACTGGATGCCCCGGTCAAAGCCTGCCCCGGACGCGATCCGGGGCCGGGGCATGACCTGGGTTGGGCCTTCCGATCCGGCGCCATTTCGCACTTGCGAAAAGCGGCTATGCAAAATTGGCCGATCAAATCTCCGCCCTGCCTCCATATCTATGCCTCATCGACAGCGCACTGGTGCCGAGCTCGGACGCCCGGGCGCTGCCGGCAGGTAAGAAAGGCGAGCAAAATGAACGACTTTACCAAAGAAATCGACGCACGCTATCCAACCTTCGAGGATGTCGATGCCATCGTCAAGGAAGCGCGCCGGCTGCGCGCCCGGGCGATGCGCGACGGTGCGATCAGCTTCTGGTCCATGGTGCGGCGCGTCACGGCGGTCAAGCCGAAGCCGGCCAAGACCGCCCACGCCTGATACCGGTTGACGGCCGCCGCGCTCTTGCCTCCCAGGCGGCGACGGCCCTCGGGGGCGGGTTCCTCCGCGAACCCGCCCTTTCAAATGGCGCCAAACCGCGCTAGCAGGGGCCCGACCTCCAGGAGCCCCCAATGACCGCCATTCTGACCGACCGCCCCACCGTGAAGCTGCGTCCCGGCAAGGGACGGCGGCTGGCCGAGGGCGCGCCCTGGGCCTTCGCCGACGAGATTGCCATGGACCGGCGCACGAAGAACCTTTCGCCCGGCACGCTGGTCCGGCTGGTCGAAGGCGACCGGCCGCTCGGCCTCGCCGCCTTCAACCCGGCCAGCACCATCGCCGCGCGGCTGCTCGACCCCGACCCGGAGGCGGAGATCGGCGTGGACTGGTTCACGGCGCGCATCCGCCATGCCCAGGCGTTGCGCGAGACGCTGTTCGAGGCGCCCTTCCATCGCCTGATCCACGCCGAGGGCGACGCCCTGCCCGGAATCATCGCCGACCGCTTCGGCGACACAATGGTGTTGCAACCCAACGCCGCCTGGGCCGAGCGCCTGCTGGAGCCACTCTCCAAGGCGCTGCTGGAGGTCACCGGCGCGCGCAACCTGGTGGTCAATGCCACCTCGCGGGCGCGCCGCCTGGAGGGACTGGAGGAATACCTCGAGGTCACCCACGGCGCGGTCGATGCCCCGATCCCGGCGCCGATGAACGGCGCCACCTACCTGGCCGACGTCACCACCGGGCAGAAGACCGGCCTCTATTTCGACCAGCGCCCGAACCACGCCTTCGCGGCAAGGCTGGCGAAAGGCAAGCGGGTGCTGGACGTCTTCACCCATGTCGGTGGTTTCGCCCTGGCGGCGCTGGCGGCGGGAGCGACAAGCGCTCTGGCGGTCGACAGTTCCGCCCCGGCGCTGGCGCTGGCCGCCCAAGGGGCGGGCCTGACCGGCGTGGCGGAGCGCTTCGAGAGCCGCCGCTCGGATGCCTTCGATGCCCTGAAGACGCTGGCCGACGAGGGCGCCGAATTCGATATCGTGATCTGCGACCCGCCCTCGTTTGCCCCCAACAAGGGCGCGCTGGCCAACGGGTTGCGCGCCTACCAGCGCCTCGCCCGCCTCGCTGCGGCGCGGGTGGTCCCGGGGGGCTGGCTGGTGCTGTGCTCGTGCTCGCACGCCGCCGACCCGGAGAGCTTCCACCGCGCCAACACCCGCGGGATGGCGGCGGCGGGCCGGCAGGCGGCGCTGGTCCATTCGGGACGCGCCGGGCCGGACCACCCCAGCCATCTGGCGCTGCCCGAGACCAGTTATTTGAAGGCCCTGTTCTACCGTCTCGATGGCTAGCGTCTGGTCAAACCGGACAGGCACGGGGCGCTCGCCGCGCCGGTCTCTCCGTCATCCCCGCGCAGGCGGGGATCTCGTTGAACCGGCAAGAGATTCCCGCCTGCGCGGGAATGACGGCTGATGGCGCCGCGCTACGGTTCGGATCGAGGGCGTTGTGGGCCGGTCGTTTTCATAGATGCCTGCGTGCTCTACCCGAACCTGGTGCGCGACGTCGTCCTGCGCCTGGCCGGGGCCGGGCTGTTCCGCCCCGCCTGGTCGCCGCGCGTCCTCGCGGAGTGGCGCATCGCGGCGGCCCGCGACGGGGGCGTCGGCGCCGAATCGGCGGTCGATGCCGCCACCGCCCGCATGACCGCCAGCTTCCCCGGCGCCAGTGTTGCGCCGGACCCGGCGGTGGAGCAAGCCCTCGACCTGCCCGACCCCGCCGACATTCATGTCCTCGCCGGTGCCATCGCCGCCGGGGCAGGGGTGCTGCTGACCTTCAACCTGCGCGACTTCCCAGCCCGCCGCCTGGCGGCCCACGCCATCACCCCGCGCCATCCGGACGGGTTCCTGTGGGAGTTGTTCAGCAACCATCCCGAAGCCGCCGGGCAAGCCATCCGCGAGGCCACCGCCGGGGCCGGCCGCACCGGCGCGGATGCGGTGCGCCGCGCCCTCAAGCGCGCCGGTCTGTCGCGTCTCGCCAAGGCCTGGTTCGCGCGGGAGAGCGGCGGCCCGTAGGGTGCGCATTTTGCGCACCGTTCTTGGATGTCGGGGGGGTGCGCAGAATGCGCACCCTACACCTCGCCCATCATCCGGGCGAAACCACCCTCATGCGCGGCGCGCAGATCGGCCAGCGCGACCGTGGAGGCCCCAAGCCGCACCGCCGCGCCCCCCATCTCGCCCACGCGCCGCGCGCCGACCCCGGCCTCGCCCGCCGCCGCGATCACCGCGTCCGGGTCCGTGCAGCCCAGCAAATACCGCCCCTGATCCTCGCCGAAGAACCAGGCCGATGGCGCCAGCGCGCCATCGGCCTCGATCGCCACGCCCATGCCTGCCGCCAGCGCCATCTCGCCCGCCGCCACCGCGAGGCCGCCATCCGCGAGGTCATGCGCCGCCGTGATCAGGCCTTGGCGCTTCAGTGCCCGCACCAGTTCGCCCGCCTTGCGCTCGGCCGCCAGATCGACCGGCGGTGCGTCGCCCTCGGCGCGCCCAAACAACTCCCAGAGCCAGGCCGACTGGCCCAGATGCCCCGCCGTCGCGCCGATCAGCACCAGCGCCTCGCCGGCCCCCGGCGCCATCGGGATGATCTGGTCGAGGCTCTCCAGCAGCCCGACCGCGCCAATGGTCGGGGTCGGCAGGATGGCCTCGCCGCTGGTCTCGTTGTAGAGGCTGACATTGCCCGAGACGATCGGCATATCCAGCGCCAGGCAGGCCGCGCCGATGCCCTGGATGCAGCCGACGAACTGGCCCATGATGGCCGGGCGCTCCGGGTTTCCGAAGTTCAGGTTATCAGTGGATGCCAATGGCTTGGCGCCGGTAGCTGACAAGTTACGGTAAGCCTCAGCCACCGCCTGCTTGCCGCCCTCGACCGGGTTCGCCAGGCAATAGCGCGGGGTCACGTCGGCGGTGAAGGCGAGCGCCTTGGTTGTGCCGTGCACCCGCACCACCGCGGCGTCCGAGCCCGGCCGCACCACCGTGTCGGCCATCACCATGTGGTCGAACTGGCGCCAGACCCAGGCCCGCGAGCACAGGTTGGGCGAGCCCATCAGCGCCACCAGCGCCTCGGCCGGGTCGCCCGAAGGCACCTCGCCCAGCGGCGCGGCGGGGGGTGTGGCGACCCAGGGACGGTCGTATTCCGGCGCGCTGCCGCTCAGCGCCTGCAACGGCAGGTCGGCCTTGATCTCGCCGCCGTGGCGGATCACGAACCGGTCCTCGGCGATGGTGCGCCCGACGATGGCGAAATCGAGGTCCCACTTGTCGAAGATCGCCTTGGCCGCCGCTTCCCTTTCGGGCTTGAGCACCATCAGCATCCGCTCCTGGCTCTCCGAGAGCATCATCTCGTAGGCGCTCATCGCCTCCTCGCGGCACGGCACCGCGTCGAGGTCCAGCTCGACCCCGAGGCCGCCCTTGTCGCCCATCTCGATCGCCGAGCAGGTCAGCCCGGCCGCCCCCATGTCCTGGATCGAGATCACCGCCCCCGACGCCATCAGCTCGAGGCAGGCCTCCAGCAGCCGCTTCTCGGTGAAGGGGTCGCCGACCTGCACGGTGGGGCGTTTCTCATGCGCGTCGTCGGAGAACTCGGCCGAGGCCATGGTCGCCCCCCCGACCCCGTCGCGCCCGGTCTTGGCGCCGAGATAGACCACCGGCATGCCGACGCCCGAGGCGGCGGAGTAGAAGATCTTGTCGGCGTCCGCCAGCCCGGCGGCGAAGGCGTTGACCAGGCAGTTGCCGTTATAGGCGGCGTGGAAACGCACCTCGCCGCCCACCGTCGGCACCCCGAAGCAGTTGCCGTAGCCGCCGATCCCGGCCACCACGCCGGCGACCAGCGACCGGGTCTTCGGGTGCCCCGGCTCGCCGAAGCTGAGCGAGTTCATCGCCGCGATCGGGCGCGCGCCCATGGTGAAGACATCGCGCAGAATGCCCCCCATGCCGGTCGCCGCCCCCTGATAGGGCTCGATATAGGAGGGGTGGTTGTGGCTCTCCATCTTGAACACCACCGCCTGCCCCCGTCACCGATATCCACTACGCCGGCGTTCTCTCCCGGTCCGCAGATTACCTGGCTGCCGGTCGTCGGCAGGGTGCGCAGCCATTTTTTCGAAGACTTGTAGGAACAGTGCTCGTTCCACATGGCCGAGAAGATGCCGAGCTCGGTAAAGCTCGGGGTGCGGCCCAGAAGCTCCAGGATGCGCTGGTATTCGTCCGCCTTCAGGCCAAGGCCGGCGGCCAGTTCCCGGGTGACCCGGGGCTCGGAAGCCATCGCGGCGGGGGTATCGGACATGATGGGCCATCAATGCGGACAAAGGGGCGGATTCGGCCCTGTGAATACCGGGTCGCCGGCACAATGAAAAGCGCCCGGGGCGCCGCGCGGAGCGGCGTCAGTTCAGGCTTTTCCAGACCAGCTTCAGACGCGCGCCGTAATCGCCGGCGATGTCTTCGTCGCCATTGTCGCTGTAATAGACGATCAGGGTCACCTGGGTCTGGTCGTCCGGGCCATAGGCGCAAACGATATGCGCGTCATAGTCGTCCGATCCAATGTCGAAAGCCGAAATGCTCCAGGTCGCGCCGACGATCTCACCCACATCGATCTTCCGGCCGAACTTTTCGAACGTGGCCTCGGCGCGCGCGAGACAGGCTTCGTCGGTCGGGATCGACCCCAGATCCAGGGTGGTGAAACCTTCGGCGGCCGCAATGGACGGCAAGACGGCGACGAGTGCGGCGATCACGGTTTTCATTGTTCCCCCTTGCATTATTCGGTCCGTTACCCGGCACCCATACCAAACCCTGGCCGTCTATCCAACCGTCCAGTGCCGGCCGCGCCTTTCGCGGGCCGCCCTTTCGGGGCACACTCTCACTGCTGACGGCTCCACAGTTCGCGCACCCGCTCGATCACCGTATCGGCGTCGGCGCTGCCATCGTCGCTTGCCGCGTGGAGGGTGAAGAAGGCATTCACCTGGCCGTTCACCACCGGGCAGGTGATGACGATATCGTTGTCGCCGGGCCGCAGGCGCCAGGCGTAGATCTCCCAGCTCTCGGGGCTTTCGGCGTCCCCGGCGACCGAGCCGCCGCCATATTGGTCGAGATAGCCCTCCAGCACGGTCTTGGCGGCCGTCATGCAGGCCTGGCGCGACGGCATCTCGCCCAGGTCTCCGACCCGGAACAGGGCGCCGATCGCCGGGCCGGCGAACGACGCCATCAGTGCGGCGGCGATGATAAGGCGGCTCATGACCGCGGCCCTCCGTGGCTTTGCCTGGGCGGCGCCGCGCCCGGCGGCGCCGTCGCAGCCTCCCCCCCGGCCCCCCTCCCAGAGGGAGTGGGGGGCGAAATCGGCGCCGCCAGCACCGCGCACAGGCTGTCGAACAGCAGCGCGCCGTCGGCGCCGCCCAGTTGCCGGTCGGCCAGCCTTTCCGGATGGGGCATCATGCCCAGCACCCGGCGGTTGGCGCTGAGCACGCCGGCGATGCTGTCGGCCGAGCCGTTCGGGTTGGCCTCGGCGGTGGGCTCGCCCCGCGCATCGACATAGCGAAAGGCGATGCGGTCCTCGCCCCTCAGCCGCTCCAGCAGGCCGGTATCGGCGACATAGGCGCCGTCGTGATGGGCGATCGGCACGGTGATGAGGCGGCGGTTGCCGTAGGCGTTGGTGAACGGGCTGTCGGTGGTCTCGACGACAAGATGCACGTCGCGGCAGACGAATTTCAGGGTCTGGTTGCGCATCAGCGCGCCGGGCAGCAGCCCGGCCTCGATCAGCACCTGAAAACCGTTGCAAACCCCCAGCACCAGCCCGCCCCGGTTGGCGAACTCGACCACCGCGCGCATGATTGGCGCCCGCGCGGCAATGGCGCCGCAGCGCAGGTAGTCGCCGAACGAAAAACCGCCGGGGATGGCGATCAGGTCGAGCCCGCCCGGCAGGGCGGCGTCCTTGTGCCAGACCATCTCCGCCTCGCGCCCGGTGGCGCGGGTGAGCGCCACCGCCATGTCGCGGTCGCAGTTCGATCCGGGAAAGACGATGACGGCGGATTTCATGGGCGGGGCTCCGGTCAGAGGATCTCGACGCGGTAGTTCTCGATGATGGTGTTGACGAGCAATTTTTCGCACATCTCGGCGGCGGCGGCCTCGGCCCGGGCGGGGTCGGTCTCGACCAGGTCGAGGTCGATCACCTTGCCCTGGCGCACCCCCTCGACGCCGGCAAAGCCCAGCGTGCCGAGGGCATGGCGGATCGCCTCGCCCTGGGGATCGAGGACACCGTTCTTGAGGGTGACGAAGACGCGGGCTTTCATGGGGGTGGGCCTTTTCTGCTCGATTGCCCGAGGTCATAGCGCCGCCGGGTCGCCGGAACAACGGAAAACGCGTCTCATACCAGATCGCGCCGACTCCAACGCACGCCATGCCCCGGCCCCCGAGCCGGGGTCTCGCACCGCTATGCACAACCCGTCGAGACCCCGGATCAAGTCCGGGGAATTGCGGAGCGGGGGCGGAAGCGTTCAGCGCATACGCCGGATCGTTGACGTGCCCTTTGGCTTCGGTTTGTGGGTATGGACGGGCGTTGAAGGGACGGGCTTGGATGAGGCTGGTTGCCATTTGGCGCCGCGGATTTTCTTTTGGCCGCGTTTGGGTCCTTTCGCCTCCATCTGTGCCCTTAGCCGTTTCTCCATGCGCTCTGCGGTGGCGGCGGCTTTCAATAACCGGTTCGTGCCGCGGCCGACCATTTTTTGGGCTACCCTGATGAGGCCGAGAAACAACGCTCCGAACCCGGCGAACATCAATCCGGGCAAGTAGAGCGAGGCGAACGAGTTGATCCTCACCTCGGCCGGGTTGTCATGGGAAAACAGGATATCGACCCGTTCCCCGATCGCGTAGTCGTAACCGCTGGACGATATATTGGTTTCGGCCTCAAAGGTCCGGCCGTCGTTGCGGCGGTAGCGGATCGTCGGTGTGTAGGATACGCCGCTCTCGCTGCCATGGCTCGTGCTGACATGGACGACCTCGCCACGGGTGCTCCGGGCCCCGGTGGCGAACATGATCGATTCCGCCAGAATGCCGGCCCCCACCAGGACAAAAACCAGCGGAAACGCGGTGACGACCCACCACATCCAGTTCGGAACAAAGCTTCTGACGCGCTCCCGCTCCAGAGCCAGCTCAAACCGCTTGTTCCGCTTCACGGCTCAGCGCACCAGCTTCGGCCCGGCCTTCTTGTTGCCGCTCTCGGGCAGGATACCGAGGCGCCTGGCGACCTCGGAATAGGCATCCGCCAGGTTGCCGAGGTCGCGGCGGAACACGTCCTTGTCCAGCTTCTGGCCGGTTTTCATGTCCCACAGGCGGCACGAATCGGGGCTGATCTCGTCGGCCACGATGATGCGCTGGAAATCGCCCTCGTCGACCCGGCCGCACTCGATCTTGAAGTCGACCAGCTTGATGCCGACGCCGGTGAACAGGCCGCTGAGAAAATCGTTCACCCGCAGCGCCAGGACGATGATGTCGTCGATGTCCTGCTGGCTGGCCCAGTTGAAGGCGATGATGTGTTCCTCGGTCACCAGCGGGTCGCCCAGCTTGTCGTCCTTGTAGCAGAACTCGATGATCGGGCGCGGCAGCGGGGTGCCCTCCTCGATGCCGAGGCGTTTGGACAGCGAACCGGCGGCGATGTTGCGCACGATTATCTCGAGCGGAATGATCTCGCAGGCCCGGATCAACTGCTCGCGCATGTTGAGGCGGCGGATGAAGTGGTTCGGCACGCCGATCCCGGTCAGCGCCGTCATGATGTGCTCGGAGATGCGGTTGTTGAGCACCCCCTTGCCGTCGATCACCGCCTTCTTCTTGGCGTTGAAGGCGGTGGCGTCGTCCTTGAAATACTGGATCAGGGTGCCGGGCTCCGGTCCCTCGTAGAGGATCTTCGCCTTGCCCTCATAGACCAGTCTGCGCCGCGCCATGGAGTATCTCCGTCAGGGAATAGAGGTCCGCGCGCCGGGATAAACCCCGTCGCTTGCCCGGCTGTCTATAAGCACTGGCGCCGGGTTTCACAAGGGCGGTTCTGACACTGTGGTATTTGTGGTATTTCGCGCCGCGTTTGCCTATATCGGAAGAAAGCCAAACCGCCTGCTGAGCTTTAACGGGGAGAGCAACGGGATGACCACCTTCGACAATCGCGAGAACGCCTTCGAGAACATGTACGCGCATGACGCCGAGATGCAGTTCAGGGCGGAGGCAAGGCGCAACAAGCTGCTCGGCCTGTGGGTCGCCGCTAAGATGGGCCTGAGCGGCGATGCCGCGGACGCTTACGCAAAATCCGTGGTCATCGAGGACCTGAAGGAAGTCGGCGACAACGACGTCTACCGCAAGATCGCCGCCGATCTGGCCGAGAAGGGCGCCGGCCTCCCGGAGGATGAGCTGCGCGGCCTGATGCAGAAATTCCTGTCCGAGGCCAAGGTCCAGATCGCCGGCGAGGCGAGCGCCTGACGCGGTAGGGCGGACATGGTTGTCCGCCGTTGCCGCAACCGGGGCGGACAAGCATGTCCGCCCTACCGGTCCCCCTTCGCTTGATATTTCTGGCTGGCGTCCTGAAAGAAAGCCCTCTCCCGCGTGTTGTCTGAACGTGGCCCGATGCGAGGAGCCGCGTGGGTGAGTTAACTGAACGGGGTGGATGACTCATGGATGTTCTGGTTGCGTTTGTTCACCGCTACCTGTCGCCGTTCGTCGCCGGCGCCTGCGTCGCGGCGACCACGGCGGTCGATAATGTTCCGGCGATGGTTGGCTTGCTTCTGGCCGCGATCCTGTCCGGCTTCTTCAGCCTGCCGGCCGGCGGCCGGATGATCGGGCGGATTTCCGGGGTCGCTCCATCGGCCTGAAGCAAGCGCCGTGGTCCCAGCCGCTTTTTCGCGGCCCAACGGCTTCGCGGCCCAACGGCGCGGCTGCGGGCGAAAGCCGTTCGGCGCAACCCCACTTCGTAGCGGCGCTCCAGGCCCACTTCGGCTCTGCCGCGCGACAACACGCAACTCCCGATCAACTTCGGTCGGCCCGGCCCCTGCCGGTCGAGTCGCCCCGAGATCGATACCGGGCGTCTTCGATCAGGCCGGCCGTGGTCCGAAAAGATAGGCTCGCGTTTCCGGATTTTCGCCGCGCCAGATCACGTTGTCGATCACATAGTGATGCACATTGATGAAGATCCAGAAGATGAACAGGAAGACGAGCGTTCCGAAGGTTTCCTGGTCGTAGCCGACCTGCCCGTTCAGGAGTCTCGGCACGAGCCAGAATCCCAGATAACCCAGGGGAATCCCCATGGCGCCGAAACCGGCCAGGCGCCATCTCGCCGACATCGCGGATTTGGTTGCGGATTTGCTCACCGCTGCTGTCCGGTTGATCTCGAAGCGCCAGACGATCAGGAGATACTGGAGCGAATGGAGTGCGGGGATGAAGATCAGGACAGCAGGATTCAGCCGCCCGAAAAGCCATATATAAAGTGTGACCAGATAGGCCATGACACCGGTCAACGGAAGCGACCGGCGGTCGGCCAGATACTTGCGGCCAAACACCAGCAGGGTCGCCAGAGTGGTCGCGGCCGCCACCACCATGGCGCCAAAGAGCACGATATCCGGGATATCGAAGCTGTAATACGACAAGCCCCACAGATCCCGCTCGGAGATCTGCGCGTTGGCGAACAGCCAGTAGAGCCACCAACAGGCATAGGCGTTATAGCGGAACAGTTTTTTCTCCATCTCGCCAAAGAACTTTTTCTTGAAGACGGAATCGACGATAAGCATGCCGAAGCCCTGCTTGGTATAGTGCCAGCCGACCAGGAAGAGCATCAGGTTCGCACCATAGCCCAGCATCGTGGCGGTAGGCTGCAACAGAGCCACGGTGAAGAACACAATCATTGCGACGGGCACGACGATTCCCGCAAACAGATAACGTATCCGCATGCTCTGGTTCAGATTGACGCCGGCGATCTTGTCTCCGTAGCCACGATAGAAGATCTGGTAGGAATGCGCGAAATGGGGGTGATTCACGAAATCCGCCACGATGAACGCCAATCCCAGCAATGCCGGATGCGCCGTCGCGGGCGAAAGATACATCAAGGGAAGGATGACGATCGATGCCCCGCCCAGGCACAGAAAATCGACCACCGGGTTGAAGATGTGGCGGCTCGACCGAGTTTCCCCGGCAGGCCCGGCCGTTGCCGGTGCATGGCCCAAACCTGCCGCTGGCGGAGCTTCAAGATCCTGGCTCGACATTATCTCTCCTCGCCCGCTGTTTGACATCGATCCGTCACCCGGAACCGGGTCCGGGTCTGGCAATGCGTACTGAACCGACTTGAAGCGACGCTCACGAACCAGGTCACTTAATACCTCCATACCACTGGAAT
>JACZTQ010000049.1 GCA_022573605.1 Pseudomonadota bacterium
CCGCGGGGGGAGGGCCGGGGAGGGGGGCCGTGCCGCCCGCCACAGGAGACCACGCCATGCCCGACACCCCCGACCTGCACATCGACATCCGCGACTTTGTCGCCACCGTCGAGATCCGCCGCCCGCCGCACAACTTCTTCGACTTCCACCTGATCCGCCAGCTCGCCGATACCTTCGAGGCGCTCGACCAGGACCCCGCCTGCCGCGCCATCGTGCTGTGCAGCCAGGGCAAGTCGTTCTGCGCCGGGGCCAATTTCGGCGACGGCAGCCAGGTCCAGGCCGACGGCTCGCTCAAAGGCTCGCTCAACCGCCTCGGCGTCGACCACCTCTACGTCGAGGCGGTGCGCCTGTTCGCGGCGACAAAACCGGTCGTCGGCGCCATCCAGGGCGCCGCCATCGGCGGCGGGCTGGGGCTCGCCCTGGTCCCCGATTTCCGCGTCGGCTGCGCCGAGTCGCGCTTCGCCGCCAACTTCACCCGGCTCGGCTTCCACCCCGGCTTCGGCCTGACCCACACGCTGCCCCGCGTCATCGGCCGCCAGAACGCCGACCTGATGTTCCTCACCAGCCGCCGCATCCGGGGCGTCGAGGCGCACCGCTGGGGCCTGCTCGACGTCCTCACCGACCGGGATCAGGTCCGCGAGACCGCCTGGGAACTGGCCCGCGAGATCGCCGTCAATTCCCCCCTCGGCGTCACCGCCACCCGCGCCACGCTGCGCGCCGGGCTGGCCGACGCCGTGCGCGCCGCCACCGACGTTGAGCTCGAAGTGCAGACCCGGCTGCGCCAGACGGAAGATTTCAAGGAAGGCATCGCCGCCACCCACGCCCGCCGCGACCCGGACTTCAAGGGCCGGTAAGGCGTTCCCGCGCAACCTCTCCACCATGGACAACAAACCCTTAATTCACCGGCTCCGACACCCCGATGTCACACCCCGTTCATGAAGATGAACAAACCGGAAATTAACCTTTTGGCCACTCGAAGGCCCGCCCATGTCGGGTTCATGTCGGGCTCATGTCGGGCCCATAGCAGGCCCATAGCAGGCCCATGTCGGGCCCATAGCAGGCCCATGTCGGGCCCATGTCGGGCCCAAATCATCCCCGTTGGAATCGGCCGGAACCGCTCTGCGGCGTCAGTCCCCGATCACCGCGCGCAGGGTCTCCAGCTTGTGCCGCAGATGCGCCTTCAGCACCCGCCCCAGCCGCCCCCCGTCGCGCGCCTTCAGCGCCGCCACAATCTCCTCGTGCTCCTTCATCGCCTGATCCCAGCGCACCGCCGATATATTGGCGTAGTAGCGCGCCCGGGCGACCCGTCCGCTCAGCATCCCGCGCATCTGGTCCAGCACCGGATTGCGCGCGGCCAGCGCCAGCGCCTCGTGGATCTGCTGGTTCAGGCGGAAGTATTTCGCCCTGTCTCGGTTCTTCCAGGCGGTCCGCATCTTCAGGTGCAGGAGGGTAATTTCGCTTATTTCCCCGTCGGTTGCTCGCTCACAGGCCAACTCGCCCGCGAGCGCCTCCAGGGCCCCGATCACCGGGAAGGCGTCCTCGAGATCGGCCACCGTCAGCTTCGAGACCTGCGCTCCGCGATGCGGCGTCAGCACCACCAGCCCCTCGTGCGCCAGCACTTTGAGCGCCTCGCGCAGCGGGGTCCGCGAGACCTCGTAGGCGGTGCAGAGCTCCTTCTCGGAGATCTTGTCGCCCGGCGCCAGGTCGCCCTCGACGATCAGCCCCCGCAGCCGCTCGACCAGTTCGTCGTGCAGCGAGCGCCGCGGGATCGCGGTCTCCCGGCTCATCGCCCGGCCTCGACCGCCATCATCAGCACCCGTGCGGCGTGCAGCGCCTCGCGCCCGGTCCCGTCGGCGATCTGCTGGCGGCACGAGGTGCCGTCCGCCACCACCAGCGTACCGGCCCCGGCCGCGCGCACCGCCGGCAGCAGGTCCAGCTCGCCCATGGCGCGGGAAAGCTCAACGGTTTCAGCCTGATAGCCGAAAGCCCCGGCCATGCCGCAGCACGAAGACTCGACCGTCTCGACCTCCAGCCCGGGGATGCGTTCGAGCAATTCGCGCACCGGCGAGAGCACCCCCATGGCCTTCTGATGACAGTGCCCATGCAGCAGCGCCTTGCGGCCCACCTCCCCGAGCGCCAGCCTGGCCGAGCCGTCCTTCAGCGCCCCCGTCAGGTATTCCTCGAACAGCATCACCCGGCGCCCCAGCGCCTGATCCCAGTCCGGCAACAGCCGTGGAGCCTCGTCGCGCAGCGTCAGCAGGCACGAGGGTTCCAGCCCCACGACCGCTCCACCCGTCTCAAGAAACGGGCGCACGACATTGATAAAGCGTTGCATTTCCACCTTGGCTTCATCGATCATCCCGGCCGCCAGATAGGTCCGCCCGCAACACAATGGCCGCCCCGAGGGCGCCGCCGCATGGCCCAGCTTCAGCCCGGCGGCGGCCAGCACCGCCACGGCGGCGCGGGTATTTTCGGGCTCGAAATAGCGGTTGAAGCAATCGGCGAAGAACATCACATCCGGCTGCGCCGCCGCCGCCAATTCGGGGCCGGGCTCGCGCCAGATATCGCCGCGCCAGCGGGGCAGGGGGCGCGAGGCGGCGAGGCCCACCAGCCTCTCCGAGGCCCACGCCGCCCCCGGCAGCCGGTCGCGCAGATTGGCCAGCCAGGGCGCCCGCGCCACCCAGGGCGCATAGCGCGGCAGGTGCGCGACCAGCCGGTCGCGCAACCCCACGCCATGAATTTTTGCCCGTGCGGCAAGGACTTCCAGCTTCATCGCCGCCATGTCGACCGACATCGGGCACTCGCTTTTGCAGGCCTTGCACGAGACGCAAAGCTTCATCGTCTCGGCCATCTCGTCGGAGGCGAAGGCGTCGGCGCCGAGTTGCCCGCTCAGCGCCAGGCGCAGCGTGTTCGCCCGCCCCCGGGTCAGGTCGCGCTCGTTGCGGGTGGCCCGGTAGCTCGGGCACATCACCCCGCCCGCGAGCTTGCGGCAGGCCCCGTTGTTGTTGCACATCTCGACCGCGCCAGGCAGCCCGCCGGGCCACTCGCTCCAGTCGAGCACGGTTTCGCGGGGCTCGTGATGGTAACCGGGCGGGTAGCGGAAGAGACTCCGGTCGTCCATCTTCGGCGCCCGCACGATCTTGCCCGGGTTGAGCAGGCCGGAGGGGTCGAACAGGTCCTTGACCTCCTCGAAGGCCCGCACCATCCGGCCCCCGAACATGCGCTCGTGGAACTCCGAGCGGACGATCCCGTCGCCGTGCTCGCCGGAGTGCGAACCCTTGTATTCGGCAACGATATCAAAGGCTTCCTCGGCGATGGCGCGCAACGCCCGGACCCCGGTATCTTGCTTCAGGTTCAGCACCGGGCGCACATGCAAGAGCCCGACCGAGGCGTGGGCATACCAGGTGCCTTGCGCGCCGTGCTTGGCGAAAACCTCCGTCAGCCGGTCGGTGAACTCGGCCAGGTCGGCCAACTCCACGGCGCAATCCTCGACGAACGAGACCGGCTTGCCGGCGCTCTTCATCGACATCATGATGTTGAGACCCTGGGTCCGCACCCCCCAGATCCGCGCCTGGAAGGCCGGGTCGATGGCTTCCACCACCCCGCCGGGCTGCTTGGCCGGGTCGCCCCAGCGGAACCCAAGCTCCGCCATCATCTCGCCCAAGCCCTTGAGACGGCGCAGGTTCTCCGCCGGGTCCGGCTCGGCGAACTCGACCAGCAGCAGCGCCTCCGGCGCGCCGCGGACGAACGCGTCGACCACCGGGCGGAACTGCGGGATGGCGCGGCCAAGCTCGATCATGGTGCGGTCGATCAGTTCCACCGCCACCGGGTCCAGGGTCACCAGATGTTGGGCCGCCTCCATCGCGGCGCGAAAGCTGGGGAAATGGCAGACCCCGAGGGTCTTGTGCTCGAGCACCGGCGAGAGCGCGATCTCGATCCGTTCCGAGATCGCCAGCGTGCCCTCGGAACCGACCAGGATATCCTGCCATTTCAGAGGCTTGTTGCCGGGAGTTAACGCATCGATATTGTAGCCGCCGACCCTTCGCCGCATCTTGGGGAAGCGGGCGGCGATCTCCCCGGCCTCGCGTTCTCCCAGCGCCAGCAGGGCAGGGGCCAGCGCGCCATCCGGGGGCGCACCGGCCGCGAAGCGCCGCCGCGCCCCATCGGCCATCAGCGCCTCGATCGCCAGCGTGTTGTCGCGCATGGTGCCGTAGCGGATCGAGCGCGAGCCGCACGAGTTGTTCGCCGCCATCCCCCCGATGGTGGCCCGCGAGGCGGTCGAGACATCGACCGGGAACCACAACCCGTGCGGCTCCAGGCGCCGGTTCAACGCGTCCAGCACCAGCCCCGGCTCGACCACGGCGCGCCGGTTCTCCACGTCCAGCGAGACGATCCCGTCGAGATGCTTCGAGAAATCGATCACCACCCCGCTGTTGACTGTCTGCCCCGCCTGCGAGGTGCCGCCGCCCCGAGCGGTCACCGGCACGCCCTCGTCGCGGGCAATCGCCAGCGCCGCCTCGACATCGGCGAAGCGCCTCGGCACCACCACGGCTTGCGGCACGATCTGGTAGAACGAGGCGTCGGTGGCATAGCGGCCGCGGTCGAACGGCGAGGCCAGCACCTCGCCCTCGATCTCGCGCCGCAGCCGTTCGATTAACGCCATCCCCACCTTTCCATGGTAAACTTGGCTACCTTACCCTTGACTTTGCATTTTGAATGCAAAAAAGAATACCGGTGCCGCACGACCCGCGCAAGGCAAAACCGCACCCCTGAAGGGAGACACCGATGAGCCGTCCCGGACGCCATTTCCTGCAGATCCCAGGCCCCACCAACGTGCCCGACCGGGTGCTGCGCGCCATGGGCGGCCCGACCATGGACCATCGCGGGCCGGCCTTCGCCGAACTCGGCAAGCGGGCGCTGGAGGGGATGAAACGAATCGTTAAAACCGAGGCCGGGCAGGTCGTCATTTACCCTTCGTCGGGAACCGGCGCCTGGGAGGCGGCGCTGGTCAACACGCTCTCTCACGGCGATCGGGTGATGATGTTCGAGACCGGGCATTTCGCCTGGCTGTGGGACAAGCTGGCGCGGCGCCTGGGCCTGGCGCCGCGGGTGATCGGCAGCGACTGGCGCCGGGCCGCCGACCCGGACGCCATCGAGGCCGCGCTGCGCGCCGATTCCACCCATGAAATCAAAGCGGTCTGCGTCGTGCAAAACGAGACCTCGACCGGTTGCGCCAGCCGCATCGACGAGATCCGCGCCGCCATCGACGCCGCCGGCCACCCGGCCCTGCTGATGGTCGATACGATCTCGTCGCTGGCTTCGATCGACATGCGGATGGACGCGTGGGGCGTCGATGTCATCGTTGCCGGCAGCCAGAAGGGCCTGATGCTGCCGCCGGGCCTCTCCTTCAACGCCATCAGCCCGAAGGCGCTGGCGGCGCACCAGACCGCTGGCCTGCAACGCGCCTACTGGGACTGGTCCGACATGCTGGGCCCGAACGCCAACGGCTTTTTCCCCTACACCCCCGCCACCAACCTGCTCTACGGCCTGGTCGAGGCCATCGACATGCTGGAGGAGGAAGGATTATCCAACGTCTTCGCCCGCCACGACCGCCTTGCCTCGGCGGCCCGGCGCGCGGTGCAGGCCTGGGGGCTGGAGGTGCTCTGCCTCGAGCCGCGCCACTATTCCTCGTCGCTGACCGCGGTGCTGATGCCGGAGGGCCACTCTGCCGATGGGTTCCGCGCCGTGGTGTTGGAGAAATTCGACATGTCGCTGGGCTCGGGCCTGAGCAAGGTCGCCGACAAGGTGTTCCGCATCGGGCACCTGGGCGATTTCAACGACCTGATGCTGATGGGCACGCTGTCCGGGGTCGAGATGGGGCTGGGCCTGGCCGGGGTGCCGCACCAGCGGGGTGGCGTTGACGCGGCGATGCGGTATTTGGGGGAGACGGTGCCCACCGCGCTCTGACGGGGAGACGGCAATGACGACCCAAGACCTCCTCTACGAAATCACCGACGGCACCGGCTGGGTCACCTTCAACCGCCCGGAGCGCCGCAACGCCCTGACCTTCGCGATGTACGAGGGGCTGGCGGAGATCTGCGCCAACGCCCCCACCGACGGCTCGGTCAAGGCCATCGTCATCCGCGGCGCCGGTGAGCGGGCCTTTGCCGCCGGCACCGACATGACCCAGTTCCGGGGCTTCGCCACCAAGCAGGATGCCTTCGACTACGAGGACAAGATGGGCAGCGTGCTCGACCGGATCGAGCGCTGCCCGGTGCCGACCATCGCCGCCATCACCGGGGCCTGCACCGGCGGGGGCGCCGCCATCGCCGCCTGCTGCGATCTGCGGATCGCGGACAGGCGGCTGAAGTTCGGCTTTCCCATCGCCCGGACCCTGGGCAACTGCCTCTCCGTCGCCTCGCTGGCGCGGCTCGCGGCGATCCTCGGCCCGGCGCGGGTGCGCGAGATCATCTTCACCGCCCGGCTGGTCGGGGCGGAGGAGGCGCTGGCCGTGGGGCTGGTCTCCGAGGTGCTGGAGGACGCCGACGCGGTGATGGCGCGGGCCGGGGAACTGGCGGCGCTGCTCGCCAGCCACGCGCCGCTGACGCTGCGCGTCACCAAGGAGGGGCTGCGGCGGCTGCGCCAGGACGGGCCGGGCGCCAATGACCGCGACCTGATCGAGACCGCCTATATGAGCGCCGATTTCAAGGAGGGCATGGAAGCCTTCCTGGCCAAGCGCCCGCCGCAATGGAAGGGGCGTTGAGGTGAGCGACAAACCCAAGGGCCCGCTTGACGGCATGACGGTGATCGAACTGGCCCATGTCATGGCCGGGCCGGTCTGCGGGCTGATGCTGGCCGACATGGGGGCCGAGGTCATCAAGGTCGAGAAACCCGCCGGCGACGATACCCGCCGGGCGGTGCCGCCCGAGATCGGCGGCGAGAGCGCCCCCTTCATGATGGTCAACCGCAACAAGCGCGGCATCGTGCTGAACCTGAAGGATCCGCGCGGCGTGGCGATCCTGAAGCGGATGCTGGCGAGCGCCGACGTGGTGCTGGAGAATTACCGCAAGGGCACCATGGAGCGGCTGGGGCTGGGCTACGAGGAACTGCGGCGCGCCAATCCCGGCCTGATCCATGCCGGGATTTCCGGCTTCGGGCGCACCGGACCCTACGCCGAGCGGGGCGGCTTCGACCTGATCGCCCAGGGCATGTCGGGGCTGATGGCGATCACCGGCGAGGGGCCGGGGCGGGCGCCGGTCAAGGTCGGCGCGCCGGTCTCGGATATCACCGCCGGCATCCTGACGGCGATGGGGGTGGCCGCCGCCTACGCCCACCGGCTCCAGACCGGCGAGGGCCAGCGGGTCGATACCTCGCTGTTCGAGGCGGCGATCACCCTGACCTACTGGCAGTCGGCGATTGCCCTGGCGACCGGCGTGTCGCCCGGACCGATGGGCTCGGCCCATCCGCTGAACGCGCCCTATCAGGCCTTCCGCACCGCCGATGGCTGGATCAATATCGGCGCCGCCAACCAGACCAACTGGGAGCGTCTGGTGCAGCTCATCGGCGCCCCGGAGCTGAACGACGACCCGCGGTTCGCGGCGAACACCGGGCGGATGGCCAATCTGGCGGCGCTGACCGAGACGCTGACCGCGATCTTCCGGCGCAAGAGCACCGGCGAGTGGCTCGAGCTGCTGGAGGACGGCGGTTTTCCGGCCGGACCAGTGCTGTCGATCGCCGAGATGCACGCCGACCCGCAGACCCGCGCCCGCGAGATGGTGGTGGCGACCGATCATCCGGTGGCGGGGCGGGTCGAGACCCTGGGCCTGCCGGTGAAGTCCGGCCGCACCCCCGGGGGGGGCCGCGGCCCGGCCCCGACGCAGGGTCAGCATACCGGGGAGGTGCTGGGAGAATACGGCTACGGTGAGGCCGAGGGGGTCATCGCCGCCGGCGTGGCGGGCTGAGGCGGGATTTTACCCGGCGCTCCGCTATCGCCGGCAACGGCGCCCAGATGTGGGCGGGGAGTCAACATGTTGATAACATTATATTTTTGAAAATTTTAACTTTTTGGGAGGGCGGGCAAAGGGGGTGAGGGTCGGGCTTGCACGCACTGTTGGGATGCACCACCGTCAAGGGTGCGGCGCGGCGCGCCGGTCTCAAACCGTCAGGGCGCCGCGCCATTCGCTGTCGCCGACGATCCGGTGACGCCAGACATCGCGCTCCGGGACGATATGAAGGGGCAGGGCGTTCGGCATCCGCGCCAGGTCGGGATCGACCGAGACGTAGCGCCGGGCGCTGATCCACAACCCGCCATGGGCCACGATCAGGGTGTTCGGCCCCAGCGCCACGGCGCGCCGCATCGCGGCCCAGGTGCGGGCGCAGAAATCGTCGAAACGCTCGCCGTTCGGAGGCACGTAGCGGCCCCGGAAGTAGTCCTGCAACCAGGGGCCGTGCGGGTCGCCCTGGTGGTCGCCGAGATGGCACTCCATCAGGCCGGGATCGAGGCTGATCTCCAGCCCCAGCACACCAGCGGCGGCGCGCGCGGTGTCGTGGGCCCGGCTGAGCGGGCTGGCGACGATGCGCGCCACCGGCTGGCCGCGCAGCGCCTCGGCCGCCCGCGCCGCCTGGGCCCGCCCGAGATCGTTCAGGTTGGCGTCGAGCTGGCCCTGGGTGCGCCCTTCCCGGTTCCAGTGCGTCTCGCCGTGACGCAGGAAATAGAACGGGTGGGCGAAGGCCATGCGTGATCTCTCTCCTGTTGCGGCTGCGTTGGTGTGGCGGAGGCCGGGCCGCATCCCGAGTCGCGGCGCAGGATCGCATGGCGGCCGGCGAAACGGAACGGGGTATCGAGCCAGCCCCGGTGGCCGGTAAAAAACGCGTTACTATGTGTTTCTAATGCTGCCCATGAGTTTCTAATATCGTGTATGGTGGATTTATCGGGTGCCGATTCCCTTTTCCGGGAATCGATGGATTTGTAGCGGGGGATTGAGATGGAGCAGTTATCCTGCCAGGCCGTTTTCATGCGCGGCGGCACCTCGAAGGGCTTGTTCTTTCGGGCCGAAGACCTGCCGTCCGACCCAGCCGCGCGCGAACGCTTCCTGCTCTGCGCCATCGGCAGCCCGGACCCGAACGGGCGTCAGCTCGACGGCATGGGCGGCGGGGTCTCGTCGCTGTCGAAGGTGATGATCGTCTCGCGCTCCGGGCGCGAGGGCGTGGATGTGGACTACGATTTCGGCCAGATCGCGATTGGCGATCCGGTGATCGACCGCCAGGCGAATTGCGGCAATCTCTCCTCCGCGGTCGGGGTTTTTGCGGTCGAGGCCGGGCTGGTGACGCCGCCGGACGGCGAGGCCGTCTTGCGGATGTTCAACGTCAACACGGGCAAACGGGTCGATTGCGTGCTGCAAATCGCCGGCGGCCACGCCAGGGTGCAGGGCGATTGCGCGATCGCCGGGGTCGCCGGGACCGGCGCGCCGATCCGCCTGGATTTTCTGGATCCGGGGGGTGCTGGAACCGGCGCGTTGCTGCCGACCGGGGCGCCGGTCGATCTGCTGGAGCTGTCCGACGGCACCTCGGTAGCCGCTTCCATCGTCGATGCGACCAACCTCTGTGTGTTCGTCCGGGCGGCGGACATGGGGTTGGCCGGGACCGAGCTGCCGAGCGAATTTCGCGGCAAACTGGCGGTGATATCGCGCCTCGAGGCGATCCGGGGAGCGGCGGCGGTCAAGGCCGGTGTCGCCGCCAGCGTGAAGGAGGCGACCCGGAGCTCGCCCGCCAGTCCCAAAGTCGCGATGGTCGCCGCCGCCGCCGACGCACCGACCCTGTCCGGTGAAGGGCTGCGCGCGGATGAGTGCGATATCCAGGTACGGATGATCGCGATGGGCGCGCCGCATCTGGCGATCCCGCTGACCGGCGCGCTGTGCGCCGGGGTGGCGGCGCAGATCGCCGGAACGCTGGTTCGGGAATGCGCCCGCCCGGTGGCAGCGGGCGAGACCTTCCGGATCGGCCACGGCTCCGGCGTGTTGCCGGTCGAGGCGGTTGTCCGCCGGCGGCGCGACGGCTGGTGCGCCGAGCGCGCCAGCGTCTACCGTACGGCGCGGGTGCTGATGGAGGGCCGGGTGTTCGCGATTGCCGGGGCGCTGGAGGCGGCGGAATAAGCTATCGGGCGCGGGCCGTCCGGTCTCGGCCATTGCGCCGCGCCGGCGAGATGGGATATCGCATTCCAGTCACGGTGTGCGGCGCAGCGCGCGGCGCGCCGGATTTGAACAACCGAGCAAATGGTAGCCCAGCCAATGACCAGCACCCCGCAATACGAAATCCACGCGATCAAATATGCCGAGGCCGAGCGCCGGACGCGCGACTGCTTCCTGATGCCAGATCCCCATGACGGGCCGATGCCGATGGACTATTTTGTCTGGCTGATCCGGGGGGACGGGCGCACCGTGCTGCTCGATACCGGCTTTGGCGCCGCCCGCGCCAAGGCGCGCAAGCGCAAGTTCCTGCGCTGCCCGAGCAAGGGGCTGGCGGTGCTGGGGGTGAAGCCGGATGCTGTCGAGACGGTGATCCTCAGCCATCTGCACTACGATCATGCGGGCAATCTGGACTTGTTCCCGAACGCCGAGTTCGTCGTCCAGGACGAGGAGATGCGCTTCGCCACCGGGCGCCATATGCGCTACAAGGCGGCGCGCCAGGGGTTCGAGGCCGACGACGTGGCGCGTCTTCTCCAGGCCAATTACGCCGGGCGGGTGCGGTTCATCGACGGCGACGCCGAGTTGTTCCCCGGCATCGGGCTGCATCTGGTCGGCGGCCACAGCCGGGGGCTCCAGGCGGTCTCGGTCAACACCAGGCGCGGGCTGGTGGTGCTGGCCTCCGACGCGGCGCATTACTATGCCAACATCACCCGCGGAAACCCCTTCCCCATCGTCGCCGACGTGCCGCGGAACTGCGAGAGCCACGAGCGGCTCTACCGGCTGGCGGGCGGGCTGCACCGGCTGATCCCGGGGCACGACCCCAAGGTGATGGAGCTCTACCCGGCCCATGCCAAGGACCCGATGATCGTCGATCTGGCGGCGGACCCGCTGGACAAGGTCGGGTGAACCTGTCGCTCGGCCTCGCCCAGGTCGCGCGGCGCTCCCCGGACAACCCGGCGATCCTGTGGCATAGCGGCGCGCTGAGTTATGGCGGGTTCGAGGACCAGGTGGCGCGGATCGCCGGGGCGCTGCGCGACCGGCATGGCTTGAAGCCCGGCGCCCGGATCGGCATGGCGATGGAGAACGCGGCCGCGTTCCTGCCGGTACTCTACGGCATCTGGCGGGCCGGGATGGCGGCGATCCCGATCAACGCCAAGCTGCACCCGCGCGAGATCGGCTGGATTCTGGAAAACGCGGGCGCGCCGATGTGCATCGCGACGCCGGGTCCGGCGGATGCGTTGGGGGGCATCTCGGGGGTTCCGGCAATCATCGCCACCGGCAGCGCCGACTATGCGGCCTTGCTGGCGGGCGAGCCGGTGACGCGGGTTACCGGCGGGCCGGCCGAGCCGGCCTGGATCTTCTACACCTCCGGCACCACCGGGCGGCCCAAGGGCGCGGTGCTGACCCACCGCAACCTGACCGCCATGGCGCTGGCCTATGTCGCCGATGTCGACCGGATCGGACCCGAGGACGTGCGCATGCACGCCGCCCCGATGTCGCACGGCTCCGGCATCTTCGCGCTGCCCTTCGTGATGATGGGGGCGCGGAACCTGGTGCTGGGCGGGTCGTTCGAGCCCGAGCGGGTGTTCGCGGTGCTGGGGGATCACGCCAAGGTGTCGTTCTTCGGCGCGCCGACCATGGTCGCGCGGCTGGTCAACCACCCGCTGGCCGGGTCGGCGGATTTGAGCGGGCTGAAGACGCTCTGCTATGGCGGCGCGCCGATGTATCTGGCGGACCTGAAGCGGGCGCTGGAGCTGTTCGGGCCGCGGCTCTATCAGCTCTACGGCCAGGGCGAGGCGCCGATGACCATCACCCATGTCACCAAGGCGATGCACGGCGACACGGCGCATCCGCGCTACGATGACATCCTCTCCAGCGCCGGATTTCCCCGCACGGCGACCGAGGTGGCGATCGTCGATGACGACTGGAACGACTTGCCCGCCGGGGAGGCCGGTGAAATCGTGCTGCGGAACGATTGCGTGATGGCGGGGTATCTGGACGATCCGGCGGCGAATGCGGCCGCGCTGCGGGACGGCTGGCTGCGCACCGGCGATGTCGGCGTGATCGACCCGCTGGGGTTCGTGACCCTGAAGGACCGCTCCAAGGACCTGATCATCTCGGGCGGCGTGAATGTCTACCCGCGCGAGGTCGAGGAGGTGCTGCTGCGCGCCGATTGGGTGCGCGAGACCGCCGTGGTCGGCCGGCCCCAGGCGGATTTCGGCGAGGAGGTGGTGGCCTTCGTCGTGGCCCACCCCGGTGGCGCGCCGGACGAGGCGGCGCTCGACCGGCTTTGCCTCGACCATCTGGCCCGGTTCAAGCGGCCGCGGGTCTATCGTTTTGTCGCGGAATTGCCGAAGAACAACTACGGCAAGGTGCTGAAGACGGTGCTGCGCGAGATCCTGGCGCGGGAGGGCGAGGCCGGGCGGTGAGGCCGGAGCGAAGGCCCCGGCTCGGGGGCCGGGGCACGCCTTGCGCCGTCATGCAAAAGCTGGTCGAGGTTCCGGGCCGAGCCCGGGACATTGAGCGAGCGCGTTTCTCCAGGGCGCGATTTCACGCGTGAAATCATACTTAACATATTGAAATATAATAGTAATCGATTCAAACATGTTTTATGGTTAAGAAAACGTGAACCGGATTGGCCGCAAAATGCTTGATACCGGCGGCCCTGTTAGATGACTCACGGCGCGCAGCACCCGGCGGCGGCGCCGCAGCCTCTCCCCCGACCCCTCTCCCAGGGGGAGAGGGGGGCGCAAACGGCGGGGGCGGGGGCGGTTGTCCATGATCGGTTTCGGTCGAGAGGTGGTGGTATTACTCCTCGCCCACCTTGACCAGCGTCTTGCCGAAATTGCCGCCCTTCAGCAGCGAGAGGAAGGCGGCGGGGGCACTCGAAAGCCCCTCGGTGATGCTCTCGCGGTATTTCACCCTGCCGTCGCGGATATACCCCGGCACCTCGGCGATGAAATCGCCGAACCGGTCGGCGTGGTCGGTGACGATGAAGCCGCGCAGCGCCAGGCGGTTGACCAGGATGGTGCGCCAGACCCGGGGCAGGATGTTGGGTCCCGGCGCCTCGCCCAGACCCAGCCCGCCGAGGTCGTACCACGAGATCATGCCGCAGACCGGGATGCGGCCGAACGGGTTCATCAGCCCGATCACCGCCTCCAGCGTCTTGCCGCCGACGTTCTCGTAGTAGATGTCGACCCCGTCGGGGCAGGCGTCGGCCAGTTGCCGGCGCAGCGCCTTGGCATCGGGCGCGGCGCGGTGGTCGAGGCAGGCGTCGAAGCCAAGCTCCTCGACCGCCCAGGCGCATTTTTCCGCCCCGCCGGCGACGCCGACGACGCGCAGGCCGTGGATTTTGGCGAGCTGGCCGACCACCGAGCCGACCGCCCCGGTGGCGGCGCCCACCACCAGGGTCTCGCCCGCCTTCGGGCGGCCGTGCACGTTCAGCCCGACATAGGCGGTCAGCCCCGGCATGCCGAGGACGCCGAGGGCGGTCGAGAGCGGGGCGGCCGACGGGTCGAGCTTGCGCACCCCCTTGCCGTCGCTGACCGCGTGGCTGCACCAGCCGGAATGGCTCAGCAGATAGTCGCCGGGGGCGAATTTCGGGTTGTCGGAGGCAACCACCCGGGCCACCGTGCCGCCCTCCATGGTCCCCGCGATCGGAACCGGGGCGGCGTAGGACTTGCCCTCGTCCATGCGGCCGCGCATGTAGGGGTCGAGGGTCAGCCAGACGACGCGGATCAGCATCTCGCCGGCGCCGGGCTCCGGCATGGGTGTTTCCTCCAGGCGGAAGTCTTCCAGCACCGGGTGGCCCTCGGGCCGCCTCGCTAGTACGATCCGCTGCATCATCTCCGCCATGTCGAGCCTCCTGTCGTCTGAATCCGGTGATCCGACCATGCCCTCGCGAAAAGCTGTTTCGCAAGGCTAAACAGGGCTGCTAAGAGGGGCGCCAGCAGAAAGCCGCGGGAGAGATGATGAGCTATCTCGACAATCTGTTCGGCGTCGCCGGCAAGACCGCCGTGGTCACCGGGGCCGCCACCGGCATCGGCCGGATGATGGCCGAGGCGCTGGTGCGGGCCGGTGCAAGGGTGCTGATCGCCTCGCGCAAGGGGGCGGACTGCGCCCGCGTGGCCACCGAGCTGACCGCCATCGGGCCGGGCCGCGCCGAGGGCTTCGCCGGCGACCTGAGCAGCGGCGAGGGCGTCGCCGCGCTGTCGGCCGAGATCGGGGCGCGCACCGACAAGCTGCACATCCTGATCAACAACGCCGGCAAGAGCTGGGGCGCACCCTACCAGGCGTTCCCCTTC
>JACZTQ010000336.1 GCA_022573605.1 Pseudomonadota bacterium
GGATCCCGGCGATCAGCAGCCGGGCCTCGACCAGGCCGGGGTCGAGATGGATGGCAAGCTGGGCATAGGCCAGGCCGATCTGCCGGTTGTCGCCGCGCGACAGGTAGCCGGAGACGCCGAACAGCGCTTCCGCGGCGCCCTCGATCCCGGTCATGACCACCGGGGCGGGGATCCGGCCTGCAGCCAGGTCGCGCTCCAGCAATTCAAGCCGCTTGTCGCCGAGCGTCTGGGACAGCCGCTTGGCAACGGCGGCGCGGGCGTCCTCGACCCGGCCGAGCCGCGCCAGCACGCCGGCGCGGACGCGGGTCAGCCGCAGGGTGCCGTTGCCGGCGTGCTCGATGGCGCGGTCGAGGGCGCGGTCGAGGGCGGCAATGGCATCGCCATCCCGCCCGGCCGCCGATTCCAGCAGGCCGAGATGATAGGCGGCGACGATCTCGCCGGCAGCACCACCGGTGTCGGCCTCCTCAAGCTTGGCCAACTGCGCGCGCGCGGCGTCGATATCGCCGCCGGCGAAGGCAATCCAGGCGCCCATCAACCGGCCGGCGAAGGGCCCGCTTTCGGGGCCGCCGATATCGAGCAATTTGCCCGCGCGCCCGGTATCGCCGCGTTTCAGCGCATCCGCCGCCAGCAGCAGGACACCGAGGTAGTGCCCCGGCTGGAGCGCGTCGAGACGGCGCGCCACCGAGACGGCGCGCCCGATCTGCCCGGCGGCCATCTGGTGGGTGATGGTGCGGCCCATCAGGTTGGCGTTGTCCGGATCGCGGGCCAGCGCCTTGGCATAGAGCCGCGCCGCCGCGGCGATGTCGCCGCGCCGGGCCGCGTTCTCGGCCGCCAGATAAGGCCCGGCGAGGCCGGAAATGCCCTCGGCCGGGGTCGCGCCGGGAAGGGCCGGCGCCGGCAGGGCAAGCGCCAGCACCAATGCCAGCGATGCCGCGACGCGCGGGGCGAGTGTGGATATCCTGCCTGCCAAGTCAGCCTCCATGGCGGGTTGCGCGAGATCGGGGGAAAAGCTTCGCTCCACCGGCATGGCGGAGCGTCGCGATCCGGCGCGCCACATTAGCGGCAGTGGCGGGGAAGATGCAAACCCCGGCACGGCCTGACCCAAAATCTTCTCAACCGATGCGGGCGAGCCAGCGCACCAGCGCCGGGGCGACCGTCTGCTGGGCCCGGCGCGAGACGAAGACGCCGGCGTGCCCGGTCTGCACCTCCAGCTCCTGGTAGTCGCGGCCCCCATCATCCCGGCTGGCCAGGATGGCGCCCAGCGCCCGGCTACACGACGGCGGGATGATGTGATCCCGGGCGCCGAAGATATTGAGCACCGGGCAGGCGATGGCGGCGAGATCAACCGGTTCGCCCATGATGCGAAACTCGCCCCGCACCAGGCGGTTCTCCAGGTAGAGGCCGATCAGCCACTCCTTGGCCGCCGCACCCGGATGGTCGGGCCGGTCGGCGAGCCACTTCTCCATCCGCAGGAAGGTGTCCAGCGCGTCGCTGTCGCCGGCCAGGCCGGCCAGCCGGGAGGTGTATTTGGCCAGCGTCCGGGCCGGGGCGAGCTGCTGGAACAGGGCGCCGGTGAGCTGGCCCGAGAGGTTGCCCCGCTCGTCGACCAGGTCGGCGAGCAATTTCTCCGGCAGGCTGCGGATCCAGAGGTTCAGCAGGCCCGGCTCCGGGTCCGCCTTGTCGGCGTGGAAGTCGATCGGGGTCACCGCCAGGGCCAGCCCACGGACCGTTTCGGGATGCCGCGCGGCGTGGCAGGCGGCGAACACGCCGCCCTCGCAGATGCCGAACAGCACCACGCCCTCCGCGCCGCTGGCGATCCGCACGGCGGCGATCGCGTCGCCGAGATGGTGCTCCGCATAGTCGGTGAAGTCGTTGCATTGCTCGGCCCGGCCCGGATTGCCCCAGTCGACCACGAACAGCTCGACCCCGGCCTCCAGCAGCCGCAGGACCAGCGAGCGGGCGGGCTCCAGATCGGTCACGCTCTGGCGCCCGACCAGCCCGTGCAGGATCAGCATCGGGCCGAGATGCGGGGCCTGTTCGGCGGCCGGGCGGTAGCGGTGGAGGCGGATCTTGCCGTCGCGCCAGATCTCGTCCTTGGGCGTGGTGGCGATCTCGATGGCGGCGCCGCCGCGCGTGGCGGCGAGACGGCGGCCCAGCGCCTTCAACCGCTCGGTCATGGCCTGCGGGTCGGGCATCGCGAAGGGACCGGCCGCGGTGGTCACTTCCCGCCATCCAGCCGCTCGCGCAGCGCGCGCAATTCGCGCTTCAGGCCGTGCATGCTCCGGTGCAGGTCGTCGAGCTCGGTCCGGGTCGGAAGGGCGAGCATCTCCGCGATCCGCTCGATCCGCCCGCGCAGCAGGGCCGAGCAGTCGAGCCGGGCGCGGATCAGGTCGCGCTGGGCGGCGAGGAAATCCTCCGAACGCTGCGCCGCCGCCAGTTCGGCGTCGGCCGCCGCCTGCCAGCGGGCCTGGATCGCCGCCCAGTCGGGCAGCGCCTCGCCGGGCGCGCGATCCTCGGCCAGGTCCTCGGTGAAGCGTCTGAAGGCGTTCAGCCAGGCCGCGCTCATCACCGCGCGGGTGCGCTCCAGCGCCGCCGTGTAGGCGAGCCATTGCGGCGAGGCGGTCAGAGCGTCGCGCTGCTCGCGCCAGGGGTCGGCGCCGTCGGCCCCCGCAAACCAGCGCCAGAGATCGTCGCCGGCGGCGGCGTCGAGCCAGCCGGCCGGGTCGAAGGGTCCGCCGCCGGCACCCCCATCGGCCTCCCCCCGGGCGCCGCCGCTGGCCTCGGCACAGACCCGGGCGAACCGGCTCCAGGCTTTGAACAGCCCTTCGCAGCGCTCCTTCAGCGAGTCGGTCATCGGCTGGTCGGCAAACAGGGTCCGGCTGCTCGCCAGCCAGATTTCGAACAGATCCCGACCCGCCGTTTCGCGTTCAGACATCGCCGCGCACCTCAGGCCCGACCCATCGGGCCGGTCGAACCTAGAGTGGAACCCGACCGATTGGAACCGTGCCAGGCTCGGACTGGATCCCGCCGCATCCCGCCGCCCGCGCGAAGCGCGAGGCGGCGCGCCCCGCGCGCCGCCCCGCCCTATAA
>JACZTQ010000337.1 GCA_022573605.1 Pseudomonadota bacterium
TTCCGCCGGTTCGGGCCGGCCCTCTTCAGCGCCGGAGCAGAGAGACGAGGGCGGCGCCCGTCCCGAGGGTGGGCGTGAAGCGCCCGCGCCTCGTGGGCGGGTCGGGCGCTGCCCGGGGGTACCCCCCCGGGCGGGACCTCCGGTCGGCGGGCCGCAGCGGACGGACGCCATCCCGGTTTGCCAGCCCGGAGCCAAGCGTAGGGTGCGCATTCTGCGCACCGTCCCCCGCGCGAACCCACATGAGCGGTGCGCAGGATGCGCACCCTACCGGGGGCCGTTCGTGAAACAGCCCGGTTGACGGCCGCACCCTACGCCGCCAGCAGGGACTGCGCCCGGGCCGAGGCGCGCTCGGCGTTGTTCCGGTCGCCCAGCCCCTTGAAGGCGCGCGCCACATGGAGCCAGTTCTGCGGGCTGCTCGGCTTCAGGGCGCAGCGCTCGTTGGCCAGCGCCAGCGCCAGGTCGAAACGGCGCGCCCTCAGCGCCGCCTCCAGCAGGGTCCAGCCGATCACGTCGCGCTGGGCGAAACTGCCCCCCAGCCGGTGGGTCCGGTAGCGCACCGGCAGCAGGTGATCGACACAGGCGCCGTAGCGCCCCCGGTGGAAATCCTGCATCGCCTGGCAGAACGGAAGGCCGATCTCGCGGCTCATCGCCACATTGGCGTCGGAGGCACTCCCGACATAGCGCTCGTTGGCGCTCAACAGCGCTTCCTGGGCCTGCCTGCGCTCGTCCGAGACGAAGGTCATCATCGCGTGCACGTCGTTGAAGGCGTAGAGCGTGTCCTGCGCCGTCGGCTCCCAGCGGTCGGCAAGCGCCTTCCAGCGCTCCCCGGTATCCACATCGAGCAGCTTCAGCCGCCAAAGCAGCGCCGAGGCGTCGAGCTCCTCGTATTTGTCGCCCGTCTGCCCGCCGGAACGCAGATGGGTGTCGTAGATCGACAGCACCTCGTCGATATTGCCCGCATCGAGATGGAACAGCGCCGTGTGCCACCACAGATGATTGGCGAAATTCGAGGTTCCCCACGCACCCACATACTCGGCCATGAAGCGGATGCCGCCGGACTGGCGTCCGTTCATCTCCATCACATGGCCGACCGCATGCACCGCGTAGGGGTTGTCGGGGCGCAGCGCCAAGGCCTGGCGGCCCAGCTCCTCGGCCTTGAAATAATCGCGGTTCTCCTCCAGCCCGAAGGCGTAGAAGCCGAGCACGAACTCGTAGCCCGGCACATTCTCGTCCCACAGATTGAACACCCGGGCGACCACGTCGCGCTGGCCGACCACATCGCCCAGCAACACGTGGGTCAGATGGACCAGCTGGAGCGCCAGCAGATCCTTCGGATACAGAGTGAGCACCGCCTCCCAGGTCTGGACGGCGCCGAAGAAATCGCCCCGCAGCCAGGATTGCATCGCTGCCAGATGGCCGCGCTCGCGGTCGTTGGCGCCGCCGGACAGAGCCTCGGCGGCGGCGACCGCCGCGACCATGTCGTCATAGATCCGGGTCTCCATCGCCTGGCTCAGCCAGCCGGCCTTGAACAGATGACCCATGATGAAATCGGGGTGCTCGGCGAGCACAAGGTCGATCGCGGCAATCGCATCGCCGCGGAACGCCAGGGCGCATTCATGGGCCCGTTCCAGCCCCTCGATCGCGCCCCGATGGGCATATGAGACGGGAACGCCCCGGCAATCGAGGCTGCCCGGGGTGGTCGATTTCGCATCGTCGCTGCCGCTCATGGCCTCTGCTCCCGGTCGTGTGGTCGTGTTGTTGTTACCGGAATATACATCAGATCACGCGGCGTCGGGGTCGATGATCGCCATCACGGATCAGAATTTCGTGATCGGTCTGCGGCATACCACCTGCACAACTGAACGATTTTCCGCCAAGTGCAGCGCGTCAAAACAAGAACACCAGCGACACCAAGAACACCACCGACACAAAGATCAACACTGTCGCGCAGATAATCACGATTGTCCGTCTACCGCTCGCGGTGATTTTGCCGCGGCCACTTGGCCACCATTCGAGAATCAGTTTATCGTCGTCCACGTTGCTGCTCCTTCAAGGGCTGCGACTCGGAAGGCCGGCTGACGCCAAATCGGGCCGGCCTTCCACTTCAATTCTCAATCATACAGCGCTTGGCGCAAACATGAACAAAGCACGAACGCAACGCTTATCTTGGGACAAGATTTGACAGTTTGTGAATAACTTGGGGATGCCGGTTCTAGCCCATTGAAAGCCCTGAATTCCCGCTTGGAGCGCGGTATGAAAAAACCTGTTGATATGTCTGTGGATAATCTGTGGGCATCCGGTTCGCAAACAAGCGCATGCTATCATTGGCATCCAATGCGCGGGTCCGCCCGCCGACGGAAATTCGGCCAACCGGCCTATCTTCGGGTTTGACCGGGCGGGCGACTTGATCGTAACTACGGGCCGATGAACGAATGCTCCCCCATTCATATCATCGGCGGCGGCATGGCCGGGTCCGAGGCCGCCTGGGCGGCGGCGAACATGGGCGTGCCGGTGATCCTGCACGAGATGCGCCCCGGGCGCGGCACCGAGGCGCACCAGACCGACGGGCTGGCCGAACTGGTGTGCTCGAACTCGTTCCGCTCCGACGACGACGAGACCAACGCCGTCGGCCTGCTGCACGACGAGATGCGCCGCTGCGGCTCGATCATGATGGAAATGGCGGCGCGGCACGCCGTCCCCGCCGGCGGCGCCCTGGCGGTCGACCGCGTCGGCTTCAGCAATGCCGTCACCGAGCGGCTGCTCGCCCATCCGCTGATCACGCTGGAGCGCGGCGAGATCGCCGGGCTGCCGCCGGCCGAATGGGACAATGTCGTCATCGCCACCGGCCCGCTGACCTCGCCGGCGCTGGCGGCCGCGATCCGCGACAAGACCGGCGAGACCGCACTGGCCTTCTTCGACGCCATCGCCCCCATCGTCTACGCCGACAGCGTCGACATGGAGCGGGCCTGGTTCCAGTCGCGCTACGACAAGGGCGAGACGGAGGCCGAGCGCACCGCCTACCTCAACTGCCCGCTCGACCGGGCCGGCTACGAGGCCTTCATCGACGCCCTGCTG
>JACZTQ010000338.1 GCA_022573605.1 Pseudomonadota bacterium
GGGCCGAGATCCAGGGCAGCAGGTCGCGCGTCGCCGCCTCGGCCCCGGCCCAGACCGAGACCGACAGCAGCATCACGTTCATCGCCGCGAACCCCGCCACCGCGAGGCGCACCAGCAGGTCGCGCCCGGCGCTGTCGCGGTCGATCTCGGCCATCGCGGCCGCATCGTAGGGCCGGGCCGGGTAGCCCAGCTCGCCGAGCCGCCCGACCACCGCCACCACGCGCAAGCCCCTCACCGGCATCCCGTCGCGCCCGGTCATCGCCACCAGCAGCACGCCGTTGCCGTAATCGGCCGCGGCCTTCCAGCCCAGCGCCCGCTGGGCCGCCGTTCTGCGGTCCCAGCCCTGGCTGGCGACATAGGAATTCTTCACCACCAGCCCGGGGAAGGTCCCGGTCGCCGCCAGCAGCGCAGGCGTCGATGCACAGCGCGCAGGTGATGCAGCCGATCTGCTGGCCCTGGCGGATATCGACCCCGGTCGGGCAGACCGCGACACAGGCGTCGCAATCGATGCAGTCGCCCAAAAGCTCCGCACCCGCCTGCTTGCGGTGCCGGCCGCGCGGCTCGCCGCGCCAGTCCTTGTAGCTGACGATCAGCGAGTTCTCGTCCAGCATCGCCCCCTGGATGCGCGGCCACGGGCACATGTAGATGCAGACCTGCTCGCGCATGAAACCGCCGAGCACGAAGGTCGTTGCGGTCAGCACGCCGACGGTGGCGTAGGCGACGAAGGGCGCTGTTCCGGACACCAGCGCCAGGAACAGGCCCGGCGCGTCGGCGAAATAGAAGATCCAGGCCCCTCCGGTGGCGATGGCGATCAACAACCAGATCGCCCATTTCGCGGACCGCCGGGCGATCTTCTCCCGGTTCCAGCGCTGCCTGAGCAGCCGGAACTGGGCGTTGCGGTCGCCGTCGATCCAGCGCTCCACATGCTGGTAGAGATCGACCCACACGGTCTGCGGGCAGGCATAGCCGCACCACACCCGGCCCAGGATCGAGGTGAACAGGAACAGGCCCAGCCCGGCCATGATCAGGAGCCCGGCGACGTAATGGAACTCGTGGGGCCAGATTTCGATCCAGAAGAAGAAGCGCCGGTTGGCCAGGTCGACCAGCACCGCCTGGTCGGGCAGATGGGCGCCGCGATCCCAGCGGAGCCAGGGGGTGATCAGGGGGTGATGTAGTAGACCGCCAGGGTAAAACCCATCAGCCACCACTTCAGACGGCGGAAGACTTCGCCCACCGCCTTGGGGAAGACCGGCTCGCGCGCGGCATAAAGGCATAAAGACTGGGACTCTCGGCCGGCCCGTCGGGCATGGCGGCTCGCTCCATGATTGAGAATCATTCCAGGCGCACAATGATGACGTGCGCGCCATCATACCTTGATCCGGGTCAACCGTCACCGAATGCCCGGCGTCGCCTCGATTCGCAACGGTTCTAATGAAAAAAGCCGTTTATTTTAGGTATATTCCGTCTTTATGTTGAGAGAATCGTCGAATTCGCCTATGCTGACCAGAGCGAGGAAATATGGGTAGTCCCGAGGGGTGCGCACGGTCCGTCATGTGTAGTGAAACCGCTTTTCGACCTCCGGCAGAGTCGCCGAGGAGGAGCAAAATGAAGGACGGCCTCTTGCCGGTTGTCGCGGCAACGGGAGGCATTGCCGCCGTCCTGCTCTGGAGCGTGTCGGCGCAAGATCCCTACTGGCGGCTGTTCGACACCCCGAGCGTGCCCGCCCCCGCCTATGAAGCGCCGGAGGATCTGGCGGCGGTGTTGGCGAGCGTGACACTGGGGTTCGCCAACAACGATGCCGGCGCGATGAGCCCGGCGACAGATCCGCTGGCCGGCGCCGGGCGCGCCATCGCCGCTCTCGACATCCCCCCCGGCATCGTCCGCGCCGCCGAGGCCGTTGCCATCCCCGAGCCGATGCTGGCGCTGGTGCCGCCGCTCGAGCCCGAACCGATGACCGGCCCGGCGACAGAGCGGATGATCGCCTACCGGTTGCCACCCGCCGCCATCGCCGGCCCGGGCGGTTTCGGGCCCGAGACCTTCGAGCCCGAGACCTTCGCGCCCGAGATATTGGCCGCCGGCAGGTTCGAAACCGGCGCGGGCCTCATTGTCGCTTTCGCGCCAACGCCGGTCGCGGTGCCGGCGGCGCTGCGCGGCCCGGGCGCGGGAGGCGTCGCGCCGGCCGTGTCCGGAACCGCGCTGGACCCGTTCCTGGCGCCGGCCCCTCCGGCCCCGCCCCGCGTCGCCGCCTCCGAACTCACCGAGCAGGCGCTGGGGCTGGAACGGGCCGGGCGGATCGACGTGCAGCGCCGCCTGGCGCTGGCCGGTTTCAACCCGAACGGATTCGACGGCGCCTTCGGGCCGCGGACCCGCGGCGCGATCGCCGATTTCCAGACCGCCTGGGGGTTTCCGGCCACCGGCTATCTCGAAGCCGGGGTCCATGCCGACCTCAACCAGCGCACCGAGGACGCCTATCAGGCGCTCAGGCGCCGGGCCGCCGCCGCGCCCAGCGCCGCGCCCGAGCTGGCGCCGATCGCGCTGGAGCGCCGGCTCGCCAGCGCCGAGGATGACGATCGCTGCGCCCGGCGCTCGGACGGCAGGATCATCGAGCGCCAGAGCCTGGCCTGCGACCTGGCCGGTTTTGGCGAGCAGTTCATCAGCCTGGGCCGGAACATCCTGAACGACGAGGACGGCGGCGCGGACGGCGGCGCCGTCGAGATTGCGGCGTACACGCCGCCGGTGTTTGCGCCGGACGCCGACCGCTGAGGCGCTTTTCGATTCGCCGGAACCAGGTCATGCCCGTGCCTGACGCGGGCATCCGTCCCTCGATTGGCTGATTGGCTGATCTGAAAGCCGGCTTGCGCCGGCATCGCCGCACCCGGCGGCATCGTTGCTAGCCTCCCCCCCCTGCCCCTTCTTCGGGGCTTACGCGGCCGCATCTGCGGCCACGGTCCCCTGCGAAGCCCAGAGGGAGTGGGGGGCGAAATCGGCGGGGACAGTGCTCGACCCGCCGCCCGCGCGCGAAGCGCGTGGCGGCGCAAGGGGGTGGGGGT
>JACZTQ010000339.1 GCA_022573605.1 Pseudomonadota bacterium
CCCAGGCGCCGGCCGCTGACCTGTTTGCCGACCATGAAAGCGGGGCTCCAGAAATCCCAGGCGCCGGAGCGAACGATGCGGTCGCCTTCGACCGCGCGCCGGGCCGCGCCCAGCAGCAGCAGCATGGCGATCTCGGCGGTCGCGTCGGACAGCACGTCCGGGGTGTTGGTGACCACGATGCCGCGCGCCTTCAAGGCCGCCAGATCGCAATGGTCCACCCCCACCGAATGGTTGGCGATGATCTTGAGCCGCGGGTCCAGCCGGCCCGCCACTTGCGCGTTGAACGCTTCGGAATGGCACGGCAGGATGGCATCGACCCGGGCGCTCATGGCGACGATTTCAGCGGCGCCGTGCAGCCCGTCTTGGTGATTGACGATGGCGTCGTAGTCGCGCCCGGCGCGGGCCAGCGTGGCGTCGGAAAGTCTGCGGGTAATCCATAAAACAGGCTTGGCCGCCATTGTCCTACTTCTTTCGCACGCACTCTTCCCAGAAGTCGTAGGCGGCCATCGACAACACCGAGACCGAGATGATCCAGAACGGCAGGCCGCCCCAGAACCCGGCGAACCCGGTGGAGATGCTGTGCGCAAGCCCGACGATGAAGGTGGTCATCATGACGGTGGCGATCAGCCCGACGATGATCTTGGTTGTGCCAGAAAGCATGTCCTAACCTCCCTCTCCCGAGGTTACACCCGATTGCAGCTCTTGCAACAGCCAGTTTGCGGTTCGCAGCAAGCGATCGTCTTCCTCGGCCGCGCCGATCAGTTGAACCCCGATCGGAAGCCCGTGCTCCCCGACCAGCAGCGGCAGGTTGAGCGACGGCAGGCCGCACAGCGTCCAGATCGTGCAGAATACCGGGTCACCGGTGCCGCCGCCAAGTTCCGGCGCCTCGCCCGCCGCGCTCGGGGCGATCACCGCGTCGTAATCCCTGAAGAAGGTCTCGAAGAACGCGCCCGACGAGGCCATGATCTCCAGCGCCTCCGCGTATTGCGCCTCGCCGATGGTGCGGCCCCGCTCCACGATCGGCCGGATCGTGGGGCTCAGCAGGTCCCAGTGCTCGGCGAAGGTGCGCTCCAGGTGGTGGCAGAGCTCGTATTCCTGGATCACCCGGTGGACATCGACCAGCCCGGTCAGGTTTTCCGAGACCCCGACCCGCTCGACCCGCGCCCCGAGGGTATCGACAACCTCGTCCAGCCCGGCCCGGGTATCGGCGCCGAGGCGGTCGTTGAAGGGCAGGTCGAACCAGACCAGGTCGGGCGGGATCGCGGCCTCGGCGCGGCTGCCTTCGAGCATTTTCGGGCGCGGCCGGGCATAGCTGAGATCGTCCGACGGATCGTAGCCGCCGATCACGTCGGCCAGCAGGGCGACATCTTCCAGGGTGCGGCCGAAGACCCCGACCTGGTCCAGCGATTTCGAGGTCCGCAGCAGGCCCCGGCGCGAGATCACGCCGCGGGTCGGCTTGAAGCCGTAGGTGCCGCAGAACGCCGCCGGGCGGATCACCGATCCGTTGGTCTGGGTGCCGATCGCCAGGGGCACGTGATAGGCCGCGACGGCGGCGGCGGAGCCGCTGGACGACCCCCCGGGGGAGCGTCCCGGATCGTGCGGATTGCAGGTCTCGGCGGGGTGCATGAAGGCCAGTTCGGTGGTGGCCGTCTTGCCGAGAATGACGGCGCCGGCTTCGCGCAGGCGCTCGACCAGGGCGGCGTCGCTCGCAGGCTTGCGGCCGGCAAAGATCGGGGTGCCGCGCTCGGTCGGGAAATCAACGGTGTCGATGATGTCCTTGAGACCGACCGGCACGCCATGCAGCGGCCCCACCGGACGGCCCGCCCGGCGGATCGTATCCATCTCCCCGGCCTGGCTCAGCGCATGTTCGGCATCCAGGTGGGTCCAGGCTTTAAGCTGACCGTCGGTCTCGTCGATCCGGGCCAGACAGGCCTTGACCAGGTCGATCGAGGAGAGCGTGCCGTCCCGGATTTTCCGGGCCGCCTCGACGGCGGACAGGGCGTTGGCCATGATCGGAGCCCCCAGCTGCGTGTTCAAGGTATATACACACCGAACAGATAGTCCGGCAGCCACAGCGCGATACCCGGGAACTGATACATCAGCATCATGCTGAATATCACGATGCCCAGGTACGGCATGATGCCCCTGAAGATCTCGATCAACTCGATCTGGTTTCGCAACACGCCCTTCAGATAATAGGCCGACATCGCCATCGGCGGCGTCAGGAACGAGGTTTGCAGGTTGAGCGCCACCAGCATGGCGAAGAAATACGGGTTGACGCCGAAGATCTCCAGCATGGGCAGGAAGATCGGCACGAAGATGATCAGGATCTCCGACCACTCGAGCGGCCATCCCAGGAAGAAGATGATCAACTGCGCCATCACCAGGAACTGCCATGGCTTCAGATCCATCCCCAGCACCCAGTCGGCGATCAGATCGTGTCCGCCGAGGTAGGAAAACACCGAGGCGAAGGTCCAGGAGCCGACAAACAGCCAGCACACCATCGCCGTCGCCTTGGCCGTCAGGAAGACGCTTTGCTTGACCATTGGCCAGGAGATCGACCGGTAAGCCGTGGCCAGCACCAGCCCGCCCAGCGCACCCATCGCCGCGGCCTCGGCCGGGGTCGCGAGGCCGCCGAGAATGGACCCCAGAACCAGCATGATCAGGATGGTCAGGGGCACGAAGGAAGTCAGCAGGTTCCAATAGATCGTTGCTGTCGGCGGCACGTCCTCCTGTTTGGGTTTCGGCGCCAACGAGGGGGTTATGGAAACCCGCACGATCACATAGACGATGTACAGGCCGGCCAGGATCAGGCCGGGGAACACCGCCGCCGCATACAGCCGCAGCGGCGAGAGCTCGGCGATCGCGGCATAGACGATCAGCATGATCGACGGCGGGATCAGAATGCCCAGGGTTCCGCCGGCACAGATCACGCCCGCCGCAAACGACCTGTTGTAGGAGGCGTTCGCCATCGCCGGGAAGGCCAGCAACCCCATCAGCGTCACCACGGCGCCGACGATCCCGGACGCGGTGGCGAACACGGTGCAAGTAA
>JACZTQ010000340.1 GCA_022573605.1 Pseudomonadota bacterium
GCTGGCCTGGATCTGGTCGAAGCTCGAGGTCCGGGCGATCCGGACCATCGCCTGGGCGGTCGCCGCGGTGGTGATCGTGCGGCTGGTGGCGAACCACCGGGTGATCGACTACCAGGGCGCCGTCGCCGGCCTGTTCAGCTGGGTGGTCTATGGCTACGGCGTCCCGGCGGCGGCCTTCCTCGGTGCCTCGCGGCTGTTCGGAGAGGCGCGGCGCGACCCGCTGGCGGCGCTGTGCGAGGCCGGGGCGGCGGGTTTCGGCTTCCTGATGGTGGCCCTGCAATTGCGGGTCTGGACCTCGGGCGCGATCTACTGGGCCGAGTACGGCCTGTTCGACCAAGCGGTGCAGTCAATCTGGTGGCTGCTGGCGGCGGGTCTGCTGTTGCGGCGCGAGGTGACGGCGCGCTCGGCCGTGGCGCGCTACGGCGGGCGGGTGCTGCTGGCCCTGGCGGCGCTCGGTCTGCTGCGCCAACTGATCGGGGACAACCCGCTGTTCACGTCCCAGGGGGTTGGCGAGGTGGCGCTGTTCAACCTGCTGGGGCTGGCCTATCTGGCGCCCGCGGTTTTGCTCTGGCTGCTGGCGGCGGGGCAGCGGTTCGACCTGCACGCAAGGGTGCGCCAGGCCCTGTGGATCGGGGCCGGAGTGCTGGTGTTCGCCTACCTGACGCTGGAGGTGCGCCGGGCCTTCCACGGCAGCGTGATCTCGATGAGTCCCGAGCGGATGGCGTCCGGCGCCGAGATCTACGCCTATTCGGCGGTCTGGATCGTCTATTCGCTGGTGCTTCTGGGCCTCGGCATCGTGCGCGACTCCAGCGTGCTGCGCTACGCCTCGCTCACCGTGCTGATCGTGACCTTGCTCAAGGTGTTCCTCTACGACATGGCGGACCTGACCGGGCTCTACCGGGTCGCCTCGTTCCTCGGGTTGGGGCTGACCATGATCGGCATCGGTTATGTCTACCGGCGGTTCGTGTTCCGGCCGCCGCCGCGGGAGGCGTGACCGAGTTGACGGCGGACAATCATGTCCGCCCTACCGGGCGGCGCCGCGTTGCCTGGTAGGGCGGACATGATTGTCCGCCGTTGCTCCGGTCACCCCGCCTGCGCCACCTCGACCAGTTGCGCGTGCAGGGCCGCGGCGAGCCGGGCCTTGGGGTTGGAGTCGCGCTCGATCAGGGCCAGGTGACGGGCGGCCTGGGGGCTGCCGAAGGGCAGGCGGCGGAGCGTTGGAGCCAACGGCGCGCCGGGACGCTCCGGCACCACCGAGACGCCGAGGCCGTGGGCGACCAGGGCCTCGATCGCCTCCAGGCTATCGACCTCCATCGCCTCGCGAGGGTGCAGCCCCCGGCCATGCAGCAGGCGCTCGATCTGCTGACCGGCCCAGGTCTTGCGGCTGAACCAGATGAAGGGATGGGCGGCGATCAGGGCGGTATCGGTGTCCCCGGGAGTGTCGGGCGGGGCGATGACCACCAGCGGCTCGCGGGCGATCGCGTGCAGGGCCAGCCCGTCGGGCGCGATCTCGGGGCGGGTGACGACGGCGACGTCGATCTCGGCCATGTGCACCGCCTGGGCCAGTTCCGACGACAGCCCGGTGCGCACCCGGATGGCGAGCTTGGGGTGCAGCGCCTTCAGCCGGGCCAGCGCCGGGGGCAGCAGGTGCACCATCGCCGTCGGCACCACGCCGACGCCGAGCGAACCGGCCACCACCTCGTCCGAGCCCAGCGCCCGGATCTCGTCGGCCAGGGCGGCCATGCGCCTGGCCTGCTCGACCAGCGCCGCGCCGCGCGCCGTCAACCGGGGCGGGCGCCGGGCGCGGTCGACCAGGGCGATGCCCAGCTCCTGCTCCAGCGCCTTGACGTGCAGGCTGATCGCCGAGTGGCTGAGCCCGACCGCGTTGCCGGCGGCGGTGAAGCTGCCCTGTTCGGCGATGGCGACCAGGGTGCGGAGTTGGCGCAGGTTCATGGCACTGCCGCCGTCATGCCACGGCTTGGCCGGGGCATCTCCCGGTCACGGCGTGAGATTGCCCGGTCGAGCCGGGCAATGACGGGGTTCCCGGCGATGGCGACCAGGGTGCGGAGTTGACGGCGGTTCATAGCGTTAGACTTTCTTACACTCTTTGCCAGAAATACTCGCTTCCGTTTCAATCTTCAACAGGTTATCCTGTTCACGAAATCGTGAGGAGAGTCCGGATGTTCCAGTTGAGCGACGCGCGCCAAAGCCTGCAAGCAAGGGCGCGGGACTTGGCCGAAGACGTATTCCGCGGCCGGGCGGCGGAGATCGACCGGACCGAGGAGTACCCCTGGGACAACGTCGCCGCGCTCCGCGAGGCGGGTTTTCTCGGCATGACCATCCCCGAGGCGTTGGGCGGGCAGGGCCTGGGTTTCCTCGACGCGATCCTGGTGGTCGAGGAGATCGCCAAGTGCTGCGGGGTGACGGCGCGGATCACGGTCGAGGCCAACATGGGTGCGGTGGCCGCGATCATGGCCTACGGGTCCGAGGCGCAGAAGAAACTGGCCGCTTCTCTGGTGCTGGGCGGCGACAAACCGGCGATCTGCATCTCCGAGCCCGGCGCGGGTTCCGCCGCCACCGAAATGACCACGGCGGCGCGTCGGGTGCGCGGCGGCTATGTGCTGAACGGCACCAAGCACTGGATCACCGGCGGCGGGGTGTCGCGGCTGCATCTGATCTTCGCCCGCATCATCGACGGCGGCGAGGACCGGGGCATCGGCGCTTTCCTGGCGGTGCGCGGCGAGGCCGAGGGGCTGACGGTGGGCAAGCGCGAGCCGGCAATGGGGCTGCGCGGCCTCCCGGAGACCGAGATCATCCTCGACGACCTGTTCGTCGCCGACGCCATGGCGCTGATCCCCGGCGGCGACCCGGCGCGGGGTTTTGCCAAGCTGATGACCGCCTACAACAGCCAGCGCGTCGGCGCCGCCGCGGTGGCGCTGGGGATCGCCGAGGGGGCCTACGATCTGGCCCTGGCCTATGTGGGCGAGCGCGAGCAGTTCGGCCGCCCGATCGCCGAGTTCCAGGGGCTGCAATGGA
>JACZTQ010000341.1 GCA_022573605.1 Pseudomonadota bacterium
CACCCGGAGCTAACCGCCCTCACCATCGCCCACCTGGATTGCGACGCCTTCTACGCCTCGGTCGAGAAGCGCGACGACCCCGCCCTGACCGACCGGCCGGTGATCGTCGGCGGCGGCCGGCGCGGCGTGGTCGCGACCTGCTGCTACATCGCCCGGATCGCCGGGGTGCGCTCGGCGATGCCGATGTTCAAGGCCCTCAAGCTCTGCCCCGACGCCGTCGTGCTGCCCCCCCGGATGGAGGTCTACGCCGCCGTCGGCCGCCAGATCCGCGCCGCCATGACCGCCCTCACCCCCCTGGTCGAGCCCCTGTCGCTGGACGAGGCCTTCCTCGATCTGACCGGCACCGAGCGCCTGCTCGGCGCGCCCCCCGCCCTCGCCATGGCCCGGCTGGCGGCCCGCATCGAGGACGAGATCGGCATCACCGTCTCGGTCGGGCTGAGCCACAACAAATACCTCGCCAAGGTCGCCTCCGAGCTCGACAAGCCGCGCGGTTTCTCGGTCATCGGCCGGGCCGAGACCCTCGCCTTCCTGGCGCCGCGCCCGGTGCGCTCGATCTGGGGTGTCGGCGCCGCCCTGGCCCGCCGGCTCGAGGCCGACGGCATCCATCTGATCGCCGACCTGCGCAGCCACGGAGCGGCGGCCCTGGTGGCGCGCTACGGCAGCATCGGCCAGCGCCTGCACGAGCTTTCGCACGGCATCGACCCGCGCCGGGTCGAGCCGGACCAGCCGGCCAAGAGCATCTCCACCGAGACCACCTTCGAGACCGATATTTCCGACCGCGACCAACTGATCGGCCATCTCTGGCGTCTCTCCGTGAAGACCTCGGACCGGGCCAAGGCCAAGGGGCTGGCCGGCGCCACGGTGACGCTGAAGCTGAAATGCGCCGATTTCCGCGCCCTGACCCGGCAGGACCGGCTGGCCGGCCCGACCAGCCTGGCCGAGACCATCTACCACCACGGCGAGGCCCTGCTGGCGGGCGTTCTGGAGCGCGCCCCGTTCCGCCTGATCGGCATCGGCCTCTCGGATCTGGCGCCGGCCGACGCCGCCGCCCCGCCGGCCGACCTGTTCGAAGCCGACCGGACCGCGCGGCGCCGCGCCGAGGCGGCCACCGACGAAATCCGCGCCCGTTTCGGCAAGGACGCGATCATCCGCGGCCGCGCGCTGCGCTGAAATACGGCGCCGAGCCCGCAAAGGTAACAGAAATGTCACATCTCGTGACCTATATGCCGGGTTTTCGCACGCATGATTGCAATTGCTGCGCCGCACACTTAATGTATTTCCTTAGCGATACCTTGTATCGTCGCCCTTCTTGGGCGTTTCCTCCCTTAGACTTGGGCCGGGGCAACCCGGCCTCTTTTTTGTTTGAGGCAGGTTCAGGGATGCAAAACCCCTATTCGGCGGCGAGCCCGACAACCCGGGGAGCGATCTCGACCAACTCGCCGATCACCTGCGACAGCCGGGCCTGGATCGCATCGAAAACCGGCAGCGGCTCAAGCCCCGCCTGGTCGAGATAGAGGCCCCGGTCGATCTCGATCTGGATCGCATGCACGCCCTGCCGTGGCCGGCCGTAGCGCTGGGTGATGTAGCCCCCGGCGAACGGCGCGTTGCGCGCCACCGTGAAGCCGGCCCGCTCGAAGGCGCGCTGGGTGAAGCTCACCAGCGCCCGGCCAGACGCCGCCCCGAAGCGGTCGCCGAGCACGATCTCCGGGCAGGCCCCCCGCACCCGGGGGGCGGCGCGCAGCGCCTCGGACGGCATCGAGTGGCAGTCGAACAGCACCGCCATGCCGAAGCCGTCGCGGGCCCGCGCCAGCAACTTGCCAAGCATCGCGTGATAGGGCTCGTGGACGCTCTGGATGCGCGCCTCCGCCTCCTCCAGGGAAATCTTGCCACGATAGATCTGCGCCCCCTCCGAGACCACCCGGGGGATCACTCCGAGCCCGGCGACGACGCGCTGGTCCAGCCCCTGGGCCCGGACCCCGCGGATCAGCGCCGGGTCGAGCTCGGACGGGGCGCGGTTGAGGTCGAGCCAGGCCCGCGGCGTGGTGGCCGCCAGCAGCGGCGCGCCATGCGCGGGTGCGGCGGCGAACAGCGCATCGACCAGCACATCCTCCGAGGCGCGCAGGCCCCGCCGGGTCAGGCGGCTGCGCCGGATCAGCCCGGCCGGGTAGTCGCGCCCGCTGTGGGGCGAGTTGAAGACCGCGCCGGAAGTCAGCCGGTCCGGCTCCATCAGCCGAAAGGGTGCTTGTCCGTCCATGGCGGCACTCTAGTTGCTCGGGGCCGGCTCCGCACCCCCTTTTCCGCCCCTTGATAAGGGTTGCACGGCGCCAGCGCCGGGCTTATACGGCTTTCGACCCCAAGGGTCTCGGGCGCGTAGCTCAGCGGGAGAGCACTACGTTGACATCGTAGGGGTCACAGGTTCAATCCCTGTCGCGCCCACCATTTCCTCCATATAAAACAAACAGTTAACGCTGCCCGTGCGCTACAAGCGTTTACGCCCATTTTGCGCATACCGTATAAGATATTGATTCAAATACGGTTTTCGCGTTAAGCATATTGCGCAAATTGTGCACAAAATCGCTACACGAGTGACTGCAATGGGAAGACAACCTGCAAAAGACTCAATCGTGCTGCGATATGGCCTGCATCTCTTTCGCAGAGATACGACAATCTGGCAGGTCTACATCAAGCTGAATGGCGAAAAACCAGTTCGCAACTCGCCTCTCAGAGCCCAACCCGAAAAGAGTTGAGTGGTTTCATGGGTTTGTGATTCAGTCCCGTTGCAACACTGGATGGAGAAGCACATGCCCTGGAATAAAACCACTCGCCGCGAGTATGCGCGGCACGGCCGCCGCTATGCAAGTGACGTGGCCGACCGGGAGTGGGCGCTGGTTGCGCCATTCCTTCCGGCGCGCAAGAAGATCGGGCGACCGCGCACGACGGACCTGCGCGATGTCTATGACGCCATCCTCTACATGGCTTCGACGGGCTGCCAGTGGGCGTTCGCCATTGTCCTTGAAC
>JACZTQ010000050.1 GCA_022573605.1 Pseudomonadota bacterium
CAGCACCATCGCCTCGTCGATCACCACCTTCTCCCCACTCCGGTCCGGCGCCGTGAACGACAGCTCCTCGAACACCCGCTCGATCACCGTGTAGAGGCGGCGCGCGCCGATGTTCTCGATCTGGGCGTTGACCTCCGCCGCGATTCGCGCGATCGCCGCCACCCCGCTCTCCGCAAACGTCACCTCGACCCCCTCGGTCGCCAGCAGCGCGGTGTATTGAATCGTCAGCGCGTTGTCGGTCTCGGTCAGAATCCGCACGAAGTCGGCCTCGGTCAGGGCCCGCAGCTCGACCCTGATCGGCAGCCGCCCCTGCAATTCCGGCAGCAGGTCCGAGGGTTTGGCGGTGTGGAAGGCGCCCGAGGCGATGAACAGGATATGGTCGGTCTTGACCGGGCCGTGCTTGGTCGCCACCGTGGTGCCCTCGATCAGCGGCAGCAGGTCGCGCTGCACCCCCTCGCGGCTGACATCGGCGCCGCGCGCGTCCGAGCGGGCGCAGACCTTGTCGATCTCGTCGAGAAAGACGATGCCGTCCTGCTCCACCGCCTCCAGCGCCTCGCGGGTGATCGCCTCGGTGTCGATCAGCTTGTCGGCCTCCTCGGCGAGCAGCATGTCGTGGCTGTCCTTCACCCTCATCTTGCGCGTTTTGGTGCGCTGGCCGAAGGCCTTGCCGAGGATGTCGCCGAGGTTGGCGACGCCCATCTGGCCGGCCCCACCCCCGAAACCACCCGGCATTTCCATCATCGGGAAGGGCGAGGCGGTGTCGGCGACCTCGAGCTCGATCTCGGTGTCGTCGAGGTCGCCGTCGCGCAGTTTCTTGCGAAAAGCGTTGCGGGTGGTCTCGGAGGCCTGCTCGCCGACCAGGGCGGTGATGACCCGTTCCTCGGCGCCCTTGTGGGCGGCGGCCTGCATTTCCTCGCGTTTTTTGTCGCGCAGCATGACGATGGCGGTCTCGACCAGGTCGCGCACGATCTGCTCGACGTCGCGCCCGACATAGCCGACCTCGGTGAACTTGGTCGCCTCGACCTTGACGAACGGCGCGTTGGCCAGTTTGGCCAGGCGGCGCGAGATTTCGGTTTTTCCCACGCCCGTGGGGCCGATCATCAGGATATTCTTGGGAAAAACCTCCTCGCGCAGTTCCGGCTCCAGCTGCCGCCGCCGCCAGCGGTTGCGCAGGGCCACGGCGACGGCGCGCTTGGCGTCGCCCTGGGCGATGATGAAGCGGTCGAGCTCGGAGACGATCTCGCGGGGAGTCAGGTCAGACATGGTATCCAGCTTTTCGGTTAATCAGGCATAGGGCCAGTAGCGCCACCACCAGTTCGCCCGGGGCTGGGGAATACGCCCGCCCGGCCCCAGTGTCCAGTTGTGGCGCAGCGATTGCTCGTGCAGGGTCGGCCAGGCGACAAAGCCGGCGATGCAGATGCCGATCAGGATCCAGGCCCAGTCGGTCCGCTCCAGGGTCAGCCCCAGCGGCCCGGTGATGGCCAGCACCAGCGGCCGGGCCATCGCCAGGTGGGCGGTGAACATCACCCCGATGCGGTTGATCCGGAGCGCCCAGAGCACCACCACGGCGGCCTCGCCCGTGAGCAGGATCAGGTCGAGCGGTTGCGGCAGCAGGGCCAGCCAGCGGCCCACCACCAGCGCCAGCACGCCGGCGCCGATCACGTGCAGCGGGCGCGCCGAGGCCAGTCCGAAGTCGTCGCCCTTGAGGTCGAGCCGCCGGGCGGTGGCCACCGCCGCCGCCGACAGCAGGCCGAACCCGGCCACCCAGACCGGCGAGCGCATCATCGCCGCCAGGATGCCGCGCGGGCTGAAGCCCTCGACCTCGCGGAGCCGGTCCGGATCGGCGCCGTAGAGCCCGAGGAACAGCGCGACAATGGTGAAGGTGACCACCGGCGAGACCAGCCCCGGCAGCCGGAAGCGGAACAGGAACAGGCACATCAGCAGCGCCGAGGTCCCCGCCAGCACCGCCATCTGCTCCTCCGGCGCGGCGGCGCGCATCTCCGGGGTGGCGACGCTGAGGCCAAGCCCGACCGAGAGCGGCCCGACGATGCCCAGCGCGCTGCCGGGCCAGACCAGCCCGCGCCGCCCGGCGATAATTTCGGCGAAAGCCCAGGAGAAGACGCCGACGGCCAGCAGCCAGGGCACCGCCGCGCCATCCCGGCCCGAGCCGCCGGTGGCCCAGAAGATCGCCATCATCACCACGACCCAGCCGGCCACGATGCCGATCGCCTGGGCGCCCTGGCGGCGGCGGTTCTCCAGCGGCCGCCCGGCCGGATCGACCCGCGCCGCCCTCATGCGCCGATCACCTCGACCACCGCGTTGCCGTTGGTGTAGACGCAGATCCCGGCGGCGATCTCCAGCGCCCGGCGCGCCGTGGCCTCGGCGTCGCCGGTGTCGGCGTCGGCCAGCGCGCGGGCCGCGGCGAGGGCGTAGTTGCCGCCCGAGCCGATCGCGGCGATGCCGCCCTCGGGCTCGAGCACGTCGCCGGCCCCGGTCACCACCAGCAGTGTCGCCCCGTCGGTGACGATCAGCATCGCCTCGAGGTTGCGCAGATACTTGTCGGTGCGCCAGTCCTTGGCCAGCTCGACGCAGGCGCGCATCAGTTGCCCAGGGGCGGCCTCCAGCTTGGCCTCGAGCCGCTCCAGCAGGGTGAAGGCGTCCGCCGTCGAGCCGGCGAAACCGCAGACCACGTCCTGGCCGCCGGGCGAGAGCCGGCGCACCTTGCGCGCGTTGGCCTTGATCACGGTCTGGCCGAGGCTGACCTGGCCGTCGCCGGCGACCGCCACCTGGCCGCCCTTCTTGACCGCGACGATGGTGGTGCCGTGCCAGCCGGGAAAGCGCTCGTCTGTTGCCTGCATGCCTCTGCTCCTGTTTTGTTTTCCCCCGTATAACCTGAATGGTATGAAAAATCACGGGCTGGCCTCGAACAATCGCGCGCAGTATATGGGGGGCGACGAAGATCTGGGGACCCAGGCAGATGCGCAAGGCGACGCTTTCCCGCAAGACCGCGGAAACCACCATCGAGGTCGAGCTGAACCTCGACGGCACCGGGCAATACGACAACCGCACCGGGGTCGGGTTCTTCGACCACATGCTCGACCAACTGGCGCGGCACTCGTTGATCGATCTGACTGTCAAGGCCAAGGGCGACAGCCAGATCGACGACCACCACACGGTCGAGGATGTCGGCATCGCCCTGGGCAAGGCGCTGGCGCAAGCGCTCGGCGACAAGCGCGGCATCCGGCGTTACGGCGCCAGCCTGCTGGCGATGGACGACACCCTGGTGCGGGCCGCACTCGACCTCTCCGGGCGGCCCCACCTGGTCTGGGAGGTGGCCTTCACGGCGCCCAAGATCGGCAGTTTCGACACCGAACTGGTGCGCGAGTTCTTCACCGCGCTGGCGATGAATGGCGGTATCACCCTGCACGTGGACGCGATCCGGGGCGTCAACAGCCACCACATCGCCGAGGCCGCCTTCAAGGCGGTGGCAAGGGCGCTGCGCGAGGCGGTCGAGCCCGACCCGCGCAAGGGCGACGCGATTCCCTCGACCAAGGGCACGCTATAATACCAAGGATTGCCATGGAGACGCGGCTCTACACCGTGCGCCACAAGGGCTCCGGCGAGATCCGGGCGATCGCCGACCGGTTCGACCGGTTCGACTGGTTCGACTTGGCCCCGCCGCCGCTCTGGGCGGTGTGGCACGGGCTCTGGATCACGCTGGCCGCGCTGGTCGCGCTGGCGGCGCTGTGGTCGCCGCTGGCGCTGGCGCCGGTGGTCTCCGGGATCGCCGCGATCCTCGGCTTCGAGGGTGGCGCGGTGCGGCGCGCCGAGCTCGGCCCGCGCCGCTGGCGCGAGGCCGGGGTGGTCGAGGCGCGCTCGCCGGAGGGCGCGGAGGAGCTGTTTCTGAGGGGCGAGGCCGCATGACCAGCCGAATGACCACTGTGATCATCGATTCCGGCTCCGGCAATCTGCGCTCGGCGGAGAAGGCGTTCCAGCGCATGAGCGTCGAGACCGGCGGCGGCGCGGTGGTGGTGACCTCGGACCCCGACGTGGTCGCCAGGGCCGACCGCATCGTGTTTCCGGGCGTCGGCGCTTTTGCCGATTGCCGGGCCGGGCTGATGGCGATCGACGGCATGTTCGAGGCAATGGACACACGTGTCCATCAGGGCGCGCCGTTCCTCGGCATCTGCGTCGGCATGCAACTGATGGCGACAAGGGGGCTGGAGCACGGCGAGACCCCCGGCTTCGACTGGATCCACGGCGACGTGGTGCGCCTGGCGCCGAACGACCCGGCGCTGAAGGTGCCGCACATGGGTTGGAACGAGCTGACGGTGGGCGACCACCCGGTGCTGGCCGGGATCGAGACCGGCGATCATGCCTATTTCGTCCACTCCTACCACCTGCGCCCGCGCAACCCCGAGCAGCGCCTGGCCCATACCGCCCACGGCGAGATGATCGCCGCCGTGGTCGGGCGCGGCAACATGGTCGGCACCCAGTTCCACCCGGAGAAGAGCCAGCGGACCGGGCTGCGGCTGATCGCCAATTTCCTGCGCTGGAAGCCTTGATGCCGGGGGCGGCGCCTGTAGGGTGTGCATTCTGCGCACCGTTGCTCACCGCCCAAAGTTTTGCGCCCCTTGGGCCGCGCGCTGACGCGCGCACCCCTACGGGAAGCGCGGTGGCCCCACCCCCACCCCCTCAACGCCGCCACGCGCTTCGCGCGGGCGGCGGGTGATACCGGCCCGTAGGGTGGGTCGTTTCGACCCACCGTTATTTCGGATCGCCAAGAATGGTGGGTCGAAACGACCCACCCTACGGATCGTTCCGGCGGCAGCCCTGGTGGGACGGCAGCTATTTACAGCACCAATCGGTATTTACACAGCCGGCCCGGAGGCGCATCCTGCGCGGCAGGTTCGCGCACGGAGGGATACATGTCCGCTCTCGCCCGCCATATCGGCGCCGGCCTCGTCGCCGTGGCGCTGCTGCTGGGCGGCCTCGCCCGGGCCGACAACCCGGTCGTCTCAATCGACCATGCGGGCCGCGCGATCCTGGGTTACGACACGGTGGCCTATTTCGCCGACGGCGAGCCGCAGACCGGCCTTGCGGCCTATTCCCACGACTGGAACGGCGCTGTCTGGCTGTTCGCCTCGGCCGCGCACCGCGACGCCTTCAAAGCCGACCCCGAGCGTTACGCCCCGCAGTTCGGCGGCTATTGCGCCTATGCGATCTCGAAGGGCCATGCGGTGGAGGCAAGACCCAAGGTCTGGTCGATCGTCGACGGCAAGCTCTACCTCAACCTCGGTCCGGGCGCGCAGCAGAAATGGCGCGCGGACGTGCCGGGCAACATCGCCCGCGCGGTCAACAACTGGCCCGATGCGCTGGTCGATCCGGGGCGCCGCAAGGCGGTGCCCGACGGGGGCGGCGACCGCTGAGGCGAAGGTATTCCCGCGTCGGAGCAAGACACCTTCCGGCCCGATCGCCCGGACCCCGTCATCCCGTGCGCACCGCAGCACGCAGTGATGCGGTGCAGACCCGGGATCTCCTGATCTTGGGCAGAGGCCGGGAGATCCCGCACGAGCGCGGCAGCACTGCGTGCTGCAGCGCCTACGGGATGACGGAGCCCGGGCGGAGGTGGCGCTGCAAACCGTCTTGCGCTACAGAACCTTCCGCATCAACTCCGCCATCCGCTCCGGCGACAGGATCGGCGGCAGCAGGGATTTCACCACCCCGTCGCGCCCGACCAGGTAGATGAACCCGCCATGGGCGTAGAGCGGCGCGCCCTCGGGAGTCTCGGCCACCTGCCGGACCTCGACCTGGAACACCGCGCGGGCCTCGGCCAGCGCCGCCGCGCTGCCGGTCAGGCCGATCAGGCGGGGGTGGTATTCGGCCAATCGCCGGGCCATCGCCGCGGGCGTGTCGCGGGCCGGATCGATGGTGATCAGGATCGCGGCGATCTCCGCCCCCGCCGGCCCCAGCAGGTCCAGCGCCGCCGCCAGGCTGGCCAGGGCGACCGGGCAGATCGCCGCGCAATTGGCGTAGCCGAAGAAGATCGCCATCGGCCGCCCGGCGAAATGCGCCTCGGTCACCGCGCGCCCGGTCTGGTCGATCAGCGCGAAGCGGGGCCTGATCTCGATCGGGAAGGGCAGGGCGGCGCCGGCCCCCCGGGCCGCCCCCTGCGCCGTGGTCGGAGGGAGCGAGCGGTCATGGGCCAGCGCCGCCGGAGCCAGCAAGGCGGCGAGAACCAACGCCAGCGCGGGGCGCATCAGAAGGTCTCCTCGATATATTTCCGGTCCGCCTCGGCGCCGAGGCCGAGACGGCCATGCGCCTCGATCTGCTCCCTCACCCCGGGGTCGCGGCGAAACCACGGCCCCTTGCCGCCGGCATCCGGGTTGCGCCGCTTCCAGTCTTTGGTCCAGAGATTGGTCTTCTTCGCCGCGCCCTCACCGAGAATACGGACGGTCTGGACCTGGAACAGCTTGGCGTCGCCGAGACCGGGGGTGATATCGGGGTCGCCGACCAGCAAGCCGTCGATCTCGACGGTCTGGCCGCAATAGGGGGCAAGATCGACGCTGGCGCCGGTGAAGACGGGCTGGCCGTTCTTGTTGACCAGCAGGAAGCGCCCGTCGGATGAGCGCAGGATTCCCATCTGCCGCTTGCCGGCCCCGCAATCGGCCGGGCAGTCGCCGGTCAGCAGGCAGAGCGCATCGACCACCTTGCCCTCGAAGCGGGCCTTCTCCTCGCCGAACAGATTCCAGCTCTTGGCCTCGCTGCCGGCGGAGAATTCACCCCCGGCCAGCGCCGGCGCGGCGGCGAGGATCAGGGCGGCGGCGGCGATCGGATGTCGCATCATGGCCGGCCCTCACTCGGCCGGATCGGGGAAGGCGAAGGGCGGGGTGACGCCGTAGTCCTGGTGGCTGAGGTTGACGATGCCTTCGTCCTCGACCACCTCCTCGACCACCAGGTAGTGGATGCCGTCGCGCTCGTAGGCGATGCCGTCGGCGGTCAGCCGGTGGCTCTGCACGCTCAGCAACGTCTTGCCGTCGGCGACATCGGCCGAGCCCAGCCACTTGATCACCATGTAGACGGTGCCGTCGTCGGCCAGCAGCCCGACCGGGATGCCCCCCGCCGCGCACCACAGCGCGCAGGTGTGATGCGCCGTGCCGACCACCGCGTCGGGGCCGCCCATGACGCCGGAGAAATAGCACCAGGTGTCGATCATCTCGCCGGTGATCCGGACCCGCTCGCCTTGCGCCGCGAGGGCTGGCCCCGAGGACAGCGTGACGGCCAGCGCAAAGCCCGCGCCCAAGGCCAGTTGCTTCAGCATATGCGCCTCCCTTGTCGGGTCGGACAATAGCCCGCCGCCCCCCGCGACCCAATGCCATCTAAGCACATTTTCCCGGCCCCCGGCTTCAAATTCCCGTGCCGCCGCGATATGGGGGCACGAGAAAGGGAGTGCGGATGATCCTCTATCCGGCCATCGATCTCAAGGACGGCCAGTGCGTGCGCCTTTTGCGCGGCGACATGGACGCGGCCAAGGTGTTCAACGACGACCCCGCCGCCCAGGCCCGCGCCTTCGCGGCGGCGGGCTGCGAATGGCTGCATCTGGTCGACCTGAACGGGGCTTTTGCCGGTGCGCCGGTCAATGGCGCCGCGGTCGAGGCGATCCTGGCGGCGATCACCATCCCGGCCCAGCTTGGCGGCGGCATCCGCGACATGGCCACCATCGAGGCGTGGCTGGCCAAGGGGCTGGCCCGGGTGATCCTCGGCACCGTGGCGGTGCGCGACCCGGGGCTGGTGCGGGCGGCGGCGAAAGCCTTCCCCGGCCAGGTCGCGGTCGGCATCGACGCCCGCGCCGGGCTGGTCGCGGTCGAGGGCTGGGCCGAGACCACCGACATCACCGCCCTCGACCTGGCGCGCCGCTTCGAGGACGCCGGGGTGGCCGCGATCGTCTACACCGACATCGACCGCGACGGCGCCATGCAGGGGCCTAACGTCGAGGCCACGGCGGCGCTGGCCAACGCGGTGTCGATCCCGGTGATCGCCTCGGGCGGGGTTTCTTCGATGGACGACCTGCGGAGTCTGAGGGACTGTGGCGCGCCATTGAACGGTGTCATTTCCGGCCGGGCGCTCTATGATGGGCGGATCGACGTGGCGGAAGCAGTTTCCGTTCTTGTGGAAGAGAGATGACGGCAACCGAGTTAGCGCGAAGATGCTTCCAGAAGGCGCTGGAAGTCAAAGTCGATGACGATGGGCAGGCACGGATCGCTCGCAAGTGGCCCGCGGCCGATTCGCGCGGCGTGGTCTATGTCGCGATCCGCTCCGACGGCCAGGCGCTGAAGGTCGGGATGACCCTCGGCCGGCTGCGCACCCGCTGGAACGGCATCATCGACACGATCAATGGGAAACGGACGCGAAAGCACGAGCTCAAGGCGCGCGGCTGGTGGCGCGAGCACGCCCGGGGAAGTTCGTTTGAGGTGTGGTGCAAACACCCCAGCGATCTGGTGATTCACCTGGAGGACGAGCCGCCGCGCACGCTCGAATCGTTTCACCTCGAGGAAGCGTATTGGGACTCGGTGTTCCACCCGCTGATCGGAATCAAGCTCTCGACTCGCCCTTGATCACATGCTGAAAACCCGCGTCATCCCCTGTCTCGACGTCAAGGACGGCCGTGTCGTCAAGGGGGTCAACTTCGTCGATCTGGTCGATGCCGGCGACCCGGTCGAGCAGGCCAGGCTCTATGACGCGGCCGGGGCGGACGAGCTTTGCTTCCTCGACATCACCGCCAGCCACGAGAACCGGGGCACCATTCTCGACGTCGCCCGGCGCACCGCCGAGCAGTGCTTCATGCCGCTGACCATCGGCGGCGGGGTGCGCACGCTGGAGGACATCCGCAACCTGCTGCTGGCCGGGGCCGACAAGGTGTCGATCATGACGGCGGCGGTGAAGAACCCGGATTTCGTCCGCGAGGCGGCGGAGAAGTTCGGCTCGCAATGCATCGTGGTGGCGATCGACGCCAAGTCGGTGGGCGGCCATTTCGAGGTTTTCACCCATGGCGGGCGCGAGGCCACCGGGATCGACGCGGTGGAGTATGCGAAACTCGTCGAGGAGAAGGGCGCGGGCGAGATCCTGCTGACCTCGATGGACCGTGACGGCACCCGCGAGGGCTTCAACATCCCCCTTACCCGCGCCATCGCCGATGCGGTCGGCATCCCGGTGATCGCCTCGGGCGGCGTCGGCACGCTGGATCATCTGGTCGAGGGGGTGGTGCAAGGCCACGCCTCCGCCGTGCTGGCCGCCTCGATCTTCCATTTCGGCGAGCACACCGTGCGCGAGGCCAAGCTGCACCTGGCCCGGCACGGCGTGGCGGTGCGGCTGTGAGCGATATCCTGCAAAGACTGGCCGCCACCATCGCGGCCCGGGCGGACGCCGATCCGGCCACCTCGCACACCGCCGCGATGCTGGCCAAGGGCCCGGCGGGTTGCGCCGGGAAGTTCGGCGAGGAGGCAATCGAGGCCATCGTGGAGGCAGTTCGAGGCGACCGCGAGGCGCTGATCCGCGAGGGCGCCGACGTGCTCTACCATTTCCTCGTCATGCTCACCGCCAGCGGCCTGACGCTGGATGACGTGCTGGCCGAGCTGGAGCGCCGCGAGGGGGTCTCCGGCATCGCCGAGAAAGCGTCCCGGGGCTAGAGCGGTCTGCATTTAGGTTGACCCATATCCTGCGTTTTTGAAATAGTTTGCGCATTCTTGTGGGGTAAACATGTCAAGGAGGGTTCCTATTCGCCGCCAAGTCGTTTCTTTGCATCGTTCCATTGCCTTTCGTAGGAGGTGTTTGAGTTTGGCGAACATCTGCTCGATTGGGTTCAGATCGGGGCTGTAGGGCGGCAGAAAGAACAGGTGCGCTCCGGCGGCGCGGATTGCTTTTCGGATCGCCGGTCCCTTGTGGCTGGAAAGGTTGTCCATCACCACGATGTCTCCAGGGCGTAAAGTTGGAACCAGTTCGTGGTTAACGTAAGCCGTAAACGCTTCGGCATTGATCGGCCCGTCAAACACCCAGGGAGCATCGATCCGGTCATGGCGCAGCGCAGCAATGAAGGTCATCGTGTTCCAATGCCCGTGCGGCGCAAACCCTTTCAGGCGCTCACCTTTTGGTGCCCAACCACGCAGGGGCGCCATGTTCGTCTTGGCCCAGGTTTCGTCGATGAAGACCAGACGGTTTGGGTCAACCCCACCCTGATAGCGTTTCCACCGTGCCCGAAACCGAGCGACATCCGGCCGTTTTCGCTCCTCGGCCAGAGCGGTTTTTTTTAAAGCTGAGACCGACGCGGTGGACAAAAGCCCAGACCGTGCGCTCATCCACTTTGAGGCCACGATCAGACAGTTCCGTGGTAAGTTCGCGCAGGGTGAAATCACCGGTTTTTATGCGCTCAAGAAGCCATTCTTCCTGCACACCGGAAATCAGATACGGCCTGTGACCCCCCATCTGCCCCGGCGCCACGCTCCCGGATACGCGCTTGCGCTGCGCCCAGCGAATGACCGTTGCCTCGCCTAACGCAAAGGTCCGCGCTACAGAGCGGCAACTTTCGCCCGCCTCAACCCGTCTGATCACACGCTCTCGAAGGTCCATTGAATACGGTCGCCCCATTGTTCTCGCTCCTTGCCTGCTTCGCGGCAAGTGAATCAGAAAAACAACCGGGAGGGAATCCCCTTTCGATTCAGCTTAAATGCTGGAGGCTCTAGCTCATTATTCCCGGCCCTTGCCGACAGAGCGATTGAAAATTGAGCATACTCAGCCGTTGCGCAAGACCGTTGCGAGCCACGGCTGCTTGTAGCGCGGGAGTCCGGGAGGGCGGTAGTAATGCCTTACCTCGATGAATCCGGCAGCAGTGAAGAAATCGCGCCAGGTGGTAAGATCGAAAAAGCAGCTGTAGCGGTCGCCGCTGACGCCTTCTTCGTTGTTCCCTCTCGGGTTCGAGCAGAACAGGACGCCCCGGGGCTTTAGGGTTGTGGAGAGTTCGAGCAAAACCCTCGGCAACTCCTGGCTCGGCACGTGGAATAGCGACGCATTTGCGAAAATGCCGTCGAAACGGTTCACCGGCAATACCATCGCGAGAAAATCCTGGTGCAGCACATCGCACCCGGAATAACGGCGCGCCATGGTGACAAGCTCCGTCGACCCGTCCAGGCCCGTGGCGTCATGGCCCAACGACCGGAAATAACGCAAGTCTCGTCCGGGCCCACAACCCAAGTCGAGGATGGTATAGGGGGGCTCGCCCTCGATCGCTTCCAGAAGCGCCTCATAGTTCTGGCTAACATCGTGATCCCAAGTCCCGTCCCGATAGGCTTCGGCCGCGCGATCGTAATGCGCGATCGTCACTTCCGAAATGCGCAGCAATTGTGCTTTATCGAGCGCGTTGGACGGTTTGTCAGGATTACCCTTCGACTTCACCATGTGCCCAGCTTTCCCACCCGAACGGTAGCGCCTGGCACCCGTGCTGCTGAGGAATTTGGCCACAGTCGTGCCGGTCCAGCGCCTTCCCTTGCGGGTGGTGACGCCCTTGGCGTTGAAATGATCGGCGATGGCTTGGGGCGCAGACATCCCCGCCGCCTCGGCGGCCTCGACTTCGACCACGAGGTGCCGCACGAACGCCTCGATCTCTTGTCGCCGATGCGTCATTCCGTAAATCTCCCGGTATTGAGATTGTACTTTCTGCAGGACAAATGCACTATCCTCGCGTGTCCGCTTCTGATGTGGTGACCGGCTCCCACCGACGACATCGCGATGTGTCACATTGCGGGTGCACTTGAGGAGCCACCAATTGGGGGCCGCCCGCACTAAAGGCTAAGAACGGACGTGACATCGAATGTCGGCTTATGGCACATTCGCGACCTTCGCCCTCCAGCGTTTCTAGGTCGGCCTACCGCCGGATAACCGACCGCCGGGCCTGAGCGTCGGTTAACCGCCCCTCTGACGCCCGTCTCCGCTCCGCGCCACCCTACACCATGACCCCCCGGCTTCTGACTCTGCGCGCCACTGCGGGCGGCGGGCAATCAGCACCCCGCCACGCGAAGCCGCCCGACGGCGCGACGGGCGTCAGCCCTGCGGACGTTGCTTCGAGCCTCAGCGGCCAGCAAAGCCCTCTCGGCAACAGCGGCGTCGAAATCCTCCCGCCATCTGCGGATCAAAGGCTTCGCGGTGGGTTCGTTAAGACGGTACGCGGCGTAGTCTGCGCCGCAGGTGAATTCGGCCCGGAGTGAGGGCGATGCCTCGAACTCAGCGCATAGCTTGGTGCGAAGGTCGCCCATGAAGGCGTCGAAGCGGGTGCTAGTTTCGGTTGTCATTGTCTCAACCCTTCTTCTGTAGTTGCGGCTTGCCGATCCCGTGCAATAGATGATCGAGACTGATGCTCGCGTCGCGAAACGCCCCGAGGCAGACCTGCGCAGACTTGTCCGCCTGGCGCAAACCCTTAAGCCTGTCGATGATTGCGGGATCAGTGGTGATCGCTAGCAGCCGCTCGCGCGCGGCGTCGTAGTCGATGTAATGGGTCATTTGCTCCGTTCCTTCTAAGGGAAAGGGTCGCTTCACAGCGAGCCAGTCGGTTGTTTCAGCATACCACGAATTTCGTGGCGTTTCACGCGGCCATCGGGCCGTCGTCGGTTGGTAGTTCCTCCAGCGCCTCGCGCACCGCGTCCATCAGCAGAGCCTCGATCTCGGCCTCGGTCTTCCCGATCAGGCGCGGGGCCAGGGCGTCGAACAGCGCCAGCAACTTGTCGCGAACGCGGTCGATGGCGTCCTGTATGGTGTCAGAGGTGTGCATTTCTCATCCTTCCGTAGTTATTGGATCGTCAGTCCATACGCAGTTTTTCATGTCCCAGTTGCCGCTGGGCGGCGTGGCCAGTTCATCAAGCGCCTGATGAATGTCGGCCCTGAGTATCCCCTGAGCCTTGGCGGGTTCCATGGCGGGGGCAACCAGCGGCGCCATCTTGCTGGGCAGCGCCAGCAGCTTGGAGCGGACCCGTGCAAAGGCGGCCGTGACCATCCGGTGAAAGCTGGCTACCTCCAGAAACTTGCCATCGGCGATCTTGTTTTCGCGCTCGACCTTCGCCGTTTGAGCCCGCGCCAGCGCCGCCCGCTCGGCTGTCAGGTCCAATGTCCCGTATGCGGCGGAGCGCCCGGCGGCGGTCGCGCGTAAATGTCGAATGTAGGCCACGCGCACAGTGTCCAGATCGTGCTTGCCGCGCTTCGCATCGGGCAGAATTCCGGCCGATTTAAGCTGGGAAACCCGCGCTAAAGATAGGTCCAGGTGTGTCGCGACTTCAGCAAGTTTTGCCATTTTGGCCTCTCTGTTTCACATCAACCCCCTTAGGGATGGGCAGACACTGGCGAACGTACGAGATACTGAGTCACCCGTGAAGCGCCTATCCGGTGGAAGAACCTAGGCGCATCCTGGACCGGGATAACCCACCCACAGCCTGTCAGCGCCCCCGTCATGACCGTCTCGCCGTTCGCAGTGCTTGCTTCAAGCGCCTATCGAAATGCCGCTGGAACCGCGCCCTATCGATGTTGTTCTTGATGCTTAAGCTTATGGGCATCATGCTTTCCTTTCGTTCAACGCTCTCGACGTTCGTGCCGGGGTGGCCGGGGCTGGCGCCGAAGGAACACCAACCCCGACCGGGTGGCCGAGGCGGCAGTGCCGCCCCGACCGATCGCCGGCCCGATGGCACTCTCGCCAACGACAATTTGACCGGCGGTTCCACCACCCGCGCAGACGCATCGAAGCGCCCTGGGCCGATGATCTCGGTATCTGTCCTTGGCTGGAACGGACGGGGCGTCTTGATGCCACCCCGCCCTTCGCCTGCGGGTTCCATCACGTCCGCAAACGCCAGCCTTGGTTGATGGGATAGACTGCCACGGCAGCCCACCCCACCGCATCCGGGCGCGGCT
>JACZTQ010000051.1 GCA_022573605.1 Pseudomonadota bacterium
CCCTCACCCCACCACGAACACGTGCAGCGCCACCGGTCCATGCGCGCCCAATTGCAACGTCTGGCCGATATCGGCCGAGCGGCTCGGGCCGGTCACCATGTTCACCGTGCGGGGGTCGAGGGCGCGCTCGCGCCAGTCCGCCCACATGTCCTCGAAACCGGCCTTGATGTCGGCCGCCGCCACCACCACGAAATGGGTCTCGCCGAGGAAGGTCAGGGTGACCGGGTTCTCGGGGCCCGAGGCCAGCACCAGGGTGCCGGTCTCGGCCATTGCCAGTTCCGCGCGCGACAATGTCGCGGGCTCGACCAGGCGGCCGATGCCGATGCTGTGCTCCACCGTGCCCCAGTCGCGCGCGAAGGCGGGGTCGCTCCCGGTGCGGATGGCGGCGGGCAGGTTGCGCTGGCGAAGCTCGTCGGCCAGGGCCGCGGGCAGGTCGTCGAGCGAGGCCAGGCGCGAGACGGTGGCGTCGACCGCCGTGGCTTTCTCGATGAACTGGGTGATGCGGGCCTCGCCTTGCGTTTGCGCCTGGGCCGGGACCGGGGCGAGCTGGACATCGCGCTGGCCGAGGCGGACCGCCACCGCCACGGCGTCGCCGCCGCCGGTGGCGCGCCTGATCCGGGCCAGGATGTTGTCGCGGGCGCTCATTTGCGCGCCCTCCATTTGGCCTGGAAGGTGCCGCCCTGCGGGGCCGGAAAATCGCGGTGGTCGGTCCAGCCGCCGCCCAGCGGCAGCCAGCGCAGGCGGCCCTTGCCGAGCGCCAGGCATCCGAGCCCGAGGACGGCGGCACGGGTAAACAGGCGGTAGAGCGCCGGCCGGGTGCACAGCGCGCGCCAGAAGCCGAGGCCCCAGCGGGTCGCCGAGGGGGTGAGGCGCTGCTCGAACTCGCGCTCGCGCCAGTGGCGCATCATCTTGGGCAGCGGGATGCGCATCGGGCAGACCGCCTCGCAGCGGCCGCAAAAGGTCGAGGCGTTGGGCAGCTGCCCGCCGGTCTCGACCCCGATCAGCGAGGGTGTCAGCACCGCCCCCATCGGGCCGGGATAGACCCAGCCATAGGCGTGCCCGCCGACCGCCTGGTAGACCGGGCAGTGGTTCATGCAGGCGCCGCAGCGGATGCAGCGCAGCATGTCCTGGAAATCGCCGCCGAGCATGGCCGAGCGGCCGTTGTCGAGCAGCACCACGTGGTATTCCTCGGGTCCGTCCGGGTCGGCCTCGCGCCGGGGACCCGAGGAAAAGGTGGTGTAGACCGACATCTCCTGGCCGGTGGCGGAGCGGGCCAGCACGCGCAGGATGGTGGCGGCGTCCTCCAGGGTGGGGACGATCTTCTCCAGACGCCATGACGATGTGGACCCGGGGCAGCGACTGGGAGAGGTCGCCGTTGCCCTCGTTGGTGACGATCACCGACTGGCCGGTCTCGGCCACCAGCATGTTGGCGCCGGTGAGGCCGACCTCGGCCGCGAAGTATTTCTCGCGCAGCACGCCGCGGGCCTCGGCCAGCAGGTCGGAGATTTCGGAGAGGTTGCGGTCCGGGTCCAGGTGGGTGTGGGCCTTGCGGAACTCGGCCTCGACCTGCGCCACGGTGACGTGCACCGCCGGGGCGATGATGTGGCTCGGCATCTCGCCGCGGAGTTGGATGATGTATTCGCCGAGATCGGTCTCCTGCGGGTGGATGCCGTGCTCTTCCAGGTGGTCGTTGATGCCGCATTCCTCGGCGATCATCGATTTCCCCTTGTTGACGGTCTTGGCTCCGGCCTTTTGGCAGATCTCGAGCACGATGCGCCTTGCGTCCTCGGCCGTCTCGGCCCAGTGGAGCTGGCCGCCGGCGGCGATCACCTTGGCCTCGTAGCGCTCGAGATAGAGGTCGAGATTGGCCAGGACGTGGTCCTTGAGGTCGCGCGCGGCGTCGCGCAGGGCGTCGAATTCCGGCAGCTTGGCGCGGGCCGTGGCGCGCTTGGCGACGAAGCCCGACTGGGCGCCGCCCATCGCCGCCTGGAGGTTGGGGTCGGCCAGCGCTTCGCGGGCGTTCTGCTTGAAGCGCGGCGTGGTGGGGGCGGCGGCGCTCATCTCAGGTCTCGCCGATGGCGGGGGTGGCGCTATCGCCGGCCAGCACCTCGACCACGTGGCGGGCCTCGACGGCGCGGCCCTCGCGGCTGAGCTTGCCGGCCATGTTGAGCAGGCAGCCGAGGTCGCCGGCGAGCAGGAGCCCGGCCCCGGTGGCGCCGATATGGCCGGACTTGTCGGTGACCATCTTGTTCGAGATCTCGGGGTATTTGACGCAGAAGGCGCCGCCGAAGCCGCAGCAGACCTCCGCCTCGGCCATCTCGGTCAGCTCCAGCCCCTCGACCGAGGCCAAGAGCTTGCGCGGCTGGGCCTTGATGCCGAGCGCGCGCAGGCCGGTGCAACTGTCGTGATAGGTGGCGCGGGCGGGGAAGCGGGCGGCGACCGCCTCGAGCCCGAGCACGTCGGTCAGGAAGCTGACGATCTCGTGGCTGCGGGCGGCCAGCGACTTCGCCCTGTCGGCCCAGGCGGGATCGTCCGCCAGCATCTGGGGGTAGTCCTTGATCACCGTGGCGGCGCAGGAGCCCGAGGGGACGACGACATGGTCGGCGCCCTCCATCGCCGCGATCATGGCGCGGGCCAGCGCCGCCGCCCCGGTCCGGTCGCCGGAGTTGTGGTTGGGCTGGCCGCAGCAGGTCTGGGGCGGCACCTCGACGGTGCAGCCGGCGTCCTCCAGCAGCTTGACGCTGGCGAAGCCGACCGAGGGGCGGAGCATGTCGACCAGGCAGGTCACCAGCAGGGCGACCTTCGGCTTGTCGGGGGGCTTATCGGAGTTGGGCACGGGCGGCTCCTCGGGTTGGTCCGATGGGTTTACCGCCCCGATCCGGGGGCGGCAAGGCGGTAGGGGGGAACGGAGAAGGGGCGCGGCGGCGTAGGGCGCATCTTGATGCGCCGTTGCGCCGGTGGCGTTGGTGGAATGGCGGAGATGATTGTCCGCCGGCGCCCACGCAAACAAGGCGCACAATCATGTGCGCCCTACCGGGGCGGCGCCAGATCGTCGAGACCGAGGCCAAGGGCGGCGGCGATGCGCTGCATCACGTCGAAACGGCCACGGCTCTTGCCCGACTCGATGTCGCTGATGGTGGCGGTGCGGACATCGGCCTTCTCGGCAAGCTGGGCCTGGGTCAGGCCATGTTCCTTGCGCCATGCCTCCACCGGGCTCATCTCGCCCTTGATGACGGCCATGCCAACCTCAAGCGGCAGGGTGGGTTCGCCCCGGCGCGCCCGCACGTCAGCCAGGTCCTGAGCCTCGTCGGCGGCGTCGATCAGCGCCTCGTAGGCGGCGCGGGGCAGGATGGCCAATTCCTCGCCGCCCTCGGTGGTGAAAAAATTGGTAATCACGATGAGTTCTCCTTACCGGTATAGCGAGCCGCGTGGGCCGATCTTGGTGATGGTCAGCGTCTCGCCTTCGATGGTGAAGATCAGACGCCAGTCCCGGACCCGGATGCGAAAGACGTTGTCTTCACCCTGCATCGCCTTGACATCGACCGCGGCATTGCGGTTCTCGGCGTAGCGGGCAGTGGCTTCGATCAGTTTGATGATGATCTCGACAGGAGCCTTGCGGGCTTCCTTGAGCGCCGTCTTGGCAATCCTGATCCGCATCGCAGCTTTCGTTCCCGTATGCGAATTTATACGGATTAGCGGATATATAATCAATAGAAAAATTCGTAAAACCGTAAGAAAAGGAAGAGGCTGCGTAGGGCGCATCTTGATGCGCCGTCGCGTTGGCGGAATGGCGGAATGGCGGAACGAGTTCCGCCCTACGGCGCTGACGCGCGGCCCGAAGCCCCGCCTACAACCGGTACCCCCCCGCGACCTCGATGTTGGCGCCGGTGACGTAATCGGCGCCCAGCAGGTAGTCGATCGCCTGCCAGACATCCTCGAAGCTGCCGTCGCGACCCAGTGGCACCCGGCCCGGCGCGCCGCCGAGCTCGCCGATCGAGTTCGCCAGCTGGCCCGGCGAGACCATGTTGAGCCGGACCCCGTCGGGGGCATACTCGGCCGCCAGCGCCCGGGTGAGTTGCAGCAGCGCGGCCTTGGAGATGTAGTAATCGGTGGCCGAGCCCTCGGCCTGGTTGAGCTGGTTGCCGGCAACCCCGATGTTGATGATCTGGCCACCGGCCCGCAACCGCCCCAGCGCCTGGCGGCAGACGTGGAAGGCGCCGTTGAGGTTGGTGGCGATGGTGCGCTGCCACTGTCCGCTGTCGATCTCGCGCAGCGCAATGGGGTTGTAGATGCCGACATTGTTGATCACCAAGGCGAGTTCGCGCCCGGTTCCGTCGGCGGCGGCGAACAGCGCCGCGACCTGGTCTTCCCGGCTGACATCGGCGCGCTGGGTCCAGGCGGCGGCGCCAAGCTCGCCGAGCCCGGCGGCCAGCTTGGCGGCCGCGGCCTCCGACGACAGGTAGTTGATCAGGATGTCGTAGCCCGCAGCCGCCAGCCGCAGGCAAAGATGGCGGCCGAGCCCGCGTGCCGCGCCGGTGACCAGCGCCAGCTTGCGCGGCTCCCCGGCCATCAGAGCCGGACCCCGCGCGCCGGTTGCAGCACCAGCTCCTCGACCGCGAGGTTGCCGTGCGGGGCGCAGTTCGCGAACACCGCCTCGGCGACGTCGGCGGGCCACAGCATGGTCGCCGGATCGACCTCCTCGCCGTCGAACGAGGCGGTGAAGGTCAGGCCGGGGTAGATGTTGGTGACGGTGACGCCCTGATCGGCGATCTCGTCGCGCAGGCATTTGAACAGCGCCGCCTGCGCCGCCTTGGTCGCCGAGTAGGCGGCTTTGCCCGGCAGCGGCCTGAGCGCGGCGATGGAAACGATGTTGGCGATCCGGCCGCGGGCCCGGATCAGCGCCGGGAGCAACGCCTGGGTCACCGTGAAGGCAGTGACCACGTTGCCCCGCCAGAGTGCCTCGAGGGTCGCCGCCTCGGTGTCGCGAAAGGCGCCATGGCGGAACGCGCCGGCGTTGTTGACCAGCAGGTCGAGGCCGGCCTCGCCGCCCCCGAAACCGGCGTATTCATCGGCGACGGCGGCGATCTCGCCGGCCTCGGCGGCATCGGCGCGCCAGAAACGCACCCTGCCGGAGGCGTCGATCCGGTTCAAGCCATCGACGTCGGCGGCCGAGCGGGTGACCCCGGCGACATCCCAGCCGGCGGCGGCGAAGCGCCCGACGATGGCGCGGCCGATGCCCTTGCCGGCGCCGGTGACGAAGATCGACGGCATGGTCCCCCCTTTCAGGCCAGATAGTTGACCAGCGGCGCCAGCGCCACCAGCGGCGGCGGCGGCGTCAACGGCACCTCGTCGGCGGGCGAGAAGCGCGGGCTGTCGAGGCAGAGGATGCGCCGGGGTCGGCCGGTCGGGTTGCGGTAGGCGTGGACATGGCCGAGCGGCCAGGCGAAGGCGTTGCCCCGGGCCACCGGCCGGCCCTGTTGCAGCAGCCCGTCGTCGAGGATCAGTTCGCACTCGCGCATCACCCGGTGGCAATGGGCCGGGATCTCGCCGCGCGGCGCGATCTCGAGGATGTAAAGACCGAGGGTATCGTCCTCGTGGACGATGTGGGCGGCGCCGAAGGCGGTGTGTTCGACCTCGAACTCCGGCCGCCGGACGCGCACCGTGGCAAGCGCCGTGACACTGGCGCGGCGCGTGCTGGCGAGCGACACGGTGACGGTATCCGCCGCGCCGCTGTTCCCGGAGGCGAAGAAGTAGCGCCCGATCATGCGGGCCAGCGTCGCCGCCGGCACTGCGCCATGGGCGGCATCGACCAGGAACGCCGTCGCCGCGCGCAAACCGGGGGCTGCCGGGGGCGGCGCGCCCGGCCCCGGGCCGGGGGCCAGCGTAACCGTGAAGCCGAGCCGCCCGCCATCCTCGGGTGCTTCGAACGGCCGGTAGGGGAAGCTGAACCGCGACCCCGCGCCGGCCTCCTCCGCACTGGCCTCCCCGGCACTGGCCGCCACGCCGTATCCGGCGCGCCATGAGCTCTCGGCGAGCAATGTCATGATCTCCGCAACCCCCGACTCGAACCCAATTCCAGCCCCTCGATGTTCCCCCGGCCACCGGTGCCCGCGCCGCGCCGCACCAATCCCGGTACGGCGCGCGCCGCGCCAGTCTCGGCCGGGCGGGTTAATCCTTCGTTAACCCTTGGCCGGGCCTCGCCGGGCGCCGGCCGGGCGGCGCTGGAAAATCCGCTGCGCCGCCCGTTTGCGATCATGGAAAGGCTATATAATTCAATACCTTGTAAGGCAGGCGGCGACACGATTGGCGGCTTGACACCCCCCGACCTGCTTCGTATTGTCCGCCACGTCTTGTGCCGGGTGCGTCTCGCGCCCGGTGCCGTGTTACAGAGGTACCGCCAATGGGCGCGCCCGAGCAGAGGTCCGCGAAGCTCGACGAGCTCGACCGGCGGATCAGGGCCGCGCGCGAGGCGCGCGCGCCCAAGCGCGGCAAGGCGGGAGACAAGTTCACCGCGGCCGGCATGGCGTGGCGAATGACCCTGGAGCTGGTCGTCGGCGGCATGGTCGGCGCGGCGATGGGGTGGGGGTTCGACTGGTTGTTCGGCACGCTGCCGATCTTTCTCGTCGTGTTCATACTGCTGGGCTTCGCCGCCGGGATCCGCACGGTGATGCGGTCGGCCGATGAGCTTCGCAAGACACAGGCGGCAGAGGCCGCTGAAGAAATACAGGCGGCGGAGGCCGCAAAAGCAAAACAGGCGGCGGAGGCCGCAAAAGCAAAACAGGCGGCGCAGGCTGCGGACGATAGCTAGCGCGCACACCCTGGAAACATGGGGCGCGGCGCGATTGAGGGGAAACGGCGCATGGCGGCGAGCGAGGCTTCCGAAGGCGGCTTGAGCATCCATCCGATGGAGCAGTTCGAGGTCATGCCGCTGTTCGGCGGCGATGTCGTGGAGCTGCTCACCATCACCAACTCGACGATGTGGATGGCGCTGATGCTGGCCGCCGTCTCGGCGCTGCTGATCCTCGGCATGCGCGGGCGCGCCCTGGTGCCGACCCGGGTGCAGTCGGTGGCCGAGATCCTCTACGGTTTCGTGCGCCAGATGGTCACCGACGTGCTGGGCGAGGACGGGGTCAAGTTCTTCCCCTACATCTTCACCCTGTTCATCTTCATCCTGTTCTCGAACCTGCTCGGGCTGATCCCCTATTCGTTCGCGGTGACCTCGCATATCGCCATCACCGGGGTGCTGGCGATACTGGTGTTCGGCACCGTGATCGTGCTCGGCTTCGTGCGCAACGGGATCGGTTTTCTGAAGATATTCTGGATCGGCGACGCGCCGCTGGCGCTGCGCCCGGTGCTGGCGATGATCGAGGTGATCTCGTTCTTCGTCCGGCCGCTGAGCCACTCGATCCGGCTCGCCGGCAACGTGATGGCGGGGCACGCGGTGCTGAAGGTGTTTGCCGCCTTCGTGCCGGCGCTGAGCGTGTTCGGCATCCTGCCGCTGGCGCTGATGGTGGCGATCACCGGGCTGGAACTGCTGGTGGCCTGCGTGCAGGCCTACATCTTCGCCATCCTGACCTGCATCTACCTGAAGGACGCGCTACAGCCGGCGCACTGATCCGGCGCCAACCCGACAACCCGAGATTATCCATTCGAGAGGAGCAACGACGATGGAAGTTGAAGCCGCAACCGTGCTGGGCAAATACATCGGCGCCGGACTGGCCGCCATCGCGATGGGCGGCGCCGGTATCGGCATCGGCCACGTGGTCGGCAACTATCTGGCCGGCGCGCTGCGCAACCCCGCCGCCGCCAAGGAGCAGACCGCGATGCTGTTCATGGGCATCGCCTTTGCCGAGGCGATGGGCATCTTCGGCTTCCTGATCGCGATGCTGCTGATGTTCGCGGTCTGACCGGGCGCCCGATGCGGGCGGGCGCCGCGGCGGCCGCCCGGGGATTTTGCCGGGGATTTTGAGGGGCCGCGCCGGCGCGGCCACCGGACTGTTTGGAGAAGCCACATGGCGACGTCCTCCGACGCGGCGGAAGCGGCCGCCGAGCAAGCCTCGGGCGGGCTGCCGCAGCTCGATTTCACCACCTTCCCGAGCCAGATCTTCTGGCTCGCGGTGACCGTCTTCGTGCTCTTCCAGCTGATGAGCAAGGTGGCGCTGCCGCGCATCTCCAGCGTGCTGGAGGAGCGCGCCGACGCGATCGCCGACGATCTCGACCGGGCCGAGGAGTTCCGGCGCCAGGCGGCCGAGGCCGAGGCCTCCTACGCCCGGGCGCTGGCCGAGGCCCGGGCCAAGGCCCAGGGCATCGCCGCCGAGGCCCGCGCCGTGATCCAAAGGGAGGTCGACGCGGCGATGGCCCGGGCGGATGCCGAGATCGGCGCCCGCGCCGCCGAATCGGAGCGTCGCATCCGCGAGATTCGCGACAGCGCGCTGGCGGCGGTGGCCGAGGTCGCCAACGACACCGCCGGCGCCATCGTCGAGGCGGTGATGCCCGAGGTGATGGATGCGGCGGCCGTCAAGGCCGCGGTCCAGGCCCGGCTCGGCTGAGGGGGTAGGGGGTTATGTCGCTTTTGCAGGACAGCCATTTCGTCGTCGCCATCAGTTTTGTGCTGTTTTTCGGGCTGCTGGCCTATCTCGGGGTCCACAAGTTCCTGGGTAAGGCGCTGGACGACCGGGCCGATCGGATCCGCCAGGAGCTGGACGACGTGCGCCGCCTGCGCGAGGAAGCCCAGGCGATCTTCGCCGAGTTCGAGCGCAAGCACCGCGAGGTCGATACCCGGGCCGGCGAGATCGTCGCCCATGCCAAGGCCGAGGCCGGGCAGGCGGCGGAGCAGGCCAAGGCCGATCTCGCGGCCTCGATCGAGCGCCGCCTGCGCGGCGCCGACGAGCAGATCGCCATGGCCGAGGCCAACGCGGTGCGCGAGGTTCGCGACCGGGCGGTGCAGGTCGCGATCGCCGCCGCCGCCGAGGTGATGGCCGCCCGGCTGAGCGAGGCCAGGGCCGACGCGCTGGTCGAGGACGCCATCAAGAGCGTCGGGGAGAGGTTGCACTGAGCCCCCGAGGGGGAATGACAGGAGGTCCGGCCGGAGCGCCGGGCCTTTTTGCGTTTTGCCCTGACGGCGACGCCGCGCCCGGCGGAGCCGCCGCAGCCTCCCCCCCGACCCCCCTCCTAAGAGGAGTGGGGGGCGAAATCGGCGCGGGCGGCGCCGACCTCCGATCTCCGGGAGCAGCGCTGGGGAGCGCCCCCCACTCCCTCTGGGCTTCGCAGGGGACCGTGGCCGCAGATGCGGCCGCGTAAGCCCCGGAGAAGGGGTCGGGGGGGAGGCTTGCGACGATGCCGGTGGGTTACCCCGTCACCACGTTGCGCAGCGCCCGGCCGGCCCGCCAGTGCGCCAGGTTCTCGGCGAAGAGCGCGGCGAAACGGGCCTCCCAGTCGGCGACGCCGTCCGCCGCGTGCGGGCTGATCAGCAGGTTCGGGGCGCTCCAGAGCGGGCTCGCCGGGGGTAGGGGCTCGGTCTCGAACACGTCGAGATAGGCGCCGCGCAAGTGCCCGCTCTCGAGCGCCGCCAGCAGGTCGCCGGCGACCACATGACCGCCGCGCGCGGTGTTGATGAAAATCGCGCCGGGCTTGATGGCGCCGATCATGGCGGCGTCGAACAGGCCCTCGGTGTCGGGCGTCAGGCGCAGGTGCAGGCTGACCGCGTCGGCCTCGGCCAGACTCGCCGCCAAGGCCTCGGGCGGGCGCATCTCGTCGACCCCGGCGACCGGCGTTCCGGACCGGCGCAGGCCGATCACCCGCATTCCCAGGCCGCTGGCCCGCTTTGCCACCTCCCCGCCAATGGACCCGGCGCCGACCACCAGCAGGGTCTGGCCGGCCAGCGGGCGGAAGGGGTGCGGTTGCCAGAGCCGCTCGCCCTGCTGGGCGTGGTAGCGGATCAGCCCGCAATTGAGCGCCACCAATGCGCCGATCACGGTCTCGGCCAGGAACGGCGCCAGCAGGCCGGCGCAGTTGGTCAGGGTGATCCGCCCGGGGTCCCAGCCGGCGACATGCTCGTAGCCCGAGCCGCCGACATGGAGCCAGCACACGGACCCGCAATCCAGGATCGGGCGGTGGGTCTCCGGGCCGAGCGCCATCGACTTGATCGCGAACACCGCCTCGGGCCGGTGCGCCGCCAGCGCCGCGGGGAGGGCTTCGGCCCGGTCGACCGCGTGGACGGTCTCGCCGGGGCGGCGCGCGCGCAGGCTCCCGGCCAGGGCCTCGGCGTTATCGGCGTAGATCAGGACCGGTCCGCTCATCGGTTTCCCCCGGTTGCCCGGCCCGGCGCGGCGCAGGTTTCGCCGGTATAGCTCCGGCCAATCCAGGCGACAACTTTTTGAGTCGATCCGCGGCGCGCGATGCGCTAGCCTGACAGCCATTAGGGGAGCATCGAAGAGGGCAAACTTCATCATTCCAGGGAGAATGACATGTTGCGTTTATCAAGCCTGATCATTGGCGCGGCTTCGTTGGCGTTCGCGTTTCTGGCCGTGCCCGGCGCCAGCCAGGCGGGATTGCCGGAAGGCGTCACCATCGAGGTGATCGCCGAATACCCCTCCGAAACACCGGGGGTTGCGAAGATCCTGTTCCGCAGGATAACCCTGAAACCCGGGGTCTCCTGGACCTTCACGGTGCCGGCGCAGAGTGTGTGCCAAGGGACCAAGGGAGAACTGGTCGTGGTCGATCACACCAGTGGCGAAACCTTCAACTTCAAGGCCGGCGACCGCTGGTATACTGTTCCTGACCATGAGGTGACGCTCACCAACCCGGGCTCGGTCGACCACGAGCACCTGTTCTACACGTTGGTTCCAGCGGAGTAGCCGCGACGGCATCGGTTTTTGCCGGACCGCTGGTGCGGGCGCCCGAGGTGGGCGCCCGTTCCTTCGTCAGGCAAGGGTCATGAAGGGTTGCTTCACCTGGAAACGTTCAATATTATATGAAATATGGAAAAGAAGTCTGCCGTCGATGCATTGTCCGCGCTCGCCCACGAATCACGGCTGGCGATATTTCGCTTGCTCGTTCCGGCAGGACCGGATGGCCTTCCGGCAGGGGAGATCGGCAAAAGACTCGGGATCGCGGCGAACGCGTTGTCATTTCACCTGACACGGTTGCGGTATGCGGGACTGGTCTCGGTGCGGCGGAACGGCCAGCAGATGATCTATGCGGCGTGTTACGACGAGATGCAGCGTTTGGTGGGATTTCTGACGGAAAATTGTTGCCAGAACAGCGTCGAGGGCTGCACCCCGGAGTGCCCTCAAACCAGGCCTGTCGACACCGGCGAAAAGCGCCGCGCGCAGAGTGCGGACTCTGCGCGTCGCCAAGTGGCGCGAGCATGATCCCGGGGGCTGCTCGCACCCCCGCACAATGAACGCTCGAAAACAGGGAGGTAGAGACATGAGACGATCCTTTCGGACAGCCGCCATCCTGTCCTTGTTCACCTTCGCCGCAATCATCTACCATCCGGCCGAAGTGATCGGCGCCCCGCCTTTCGGCGGTCCCGAGGACGTGAAGGACTCGGAACAATTGTGGCAAGCGCTGAGCGACGCCCGATTGGTTGGCAGTCAGGCCATCTCCGCCATGCCTTACGAAGGCTCGGTGCACAAGACCATCCTGGTCACGCTCGACAGCACGCTCGGCGTCGGCGATCACACCGGGGCAGTGATTGTGAAAAAGATGTACCAGGGACCTGATGTGAGCATTCAGTCGGTCTTCGATGCCCCCGCCAAGAACCTGAAAATAGTGGCTGTGATGTACCAGCGGGAGAAGGGGTATGATCCAGACAACCAGGATTGGCTTTACGTCAAGTACAATCCGGACGGAACGCCGCAAATGAATAAGAAGGGCGTGTTTATGGCTGGTCGCGCCGCCAAATGCATCAGCTGCCACCAGTCAGCACCGGGCGACGACTACATTTACAGTTACGACCGATAAGACCGGGCAGTGCGGGCGTTCGCCATTCACCCGGGCGCGGCGGTCGCCGGGATCGGTGGTTGTTTCGCCTTCCGGGCATGGTTGCGGTTGGGCCGGATCGTCACGCCGCCTTGGCGCCCGGCGTGAAGCGCCCGTAGAAGTTCTCCCCCTTCCCGGCCAGGTCGTGCAGCAGGTCGGGGGCCTTGAAGCGCGGGCCGTGGCGCGCCGCGAGGTCGTCGCAGATCGCGATCGCCTTCTCGGCGCCGATGATGTCGAGCCAGGAGAACGGCCCGCCCGACCAGGGCGCGAAACCCCAGCCCATGATGGCGCCGACATCGCCCTCGCGGATGTCGGTCAGCACGCCGTCCTCCAGCGCCCGCACCGCCTCCAGCGCCTGGGCCAGCATCAGCCGGTTCTGGACCTCCTCCAGCGCGGGTTGCTCGGCGGCGGCGGGCCAGATCTCGCGCAGGCCGGGCCAGAGGCCGGTGCGCTTGCCCTTGGCGTCGTAGGCATAGAGCCCGGCGCCCGATTTGCGACCTAGGCGGCCGCGTTTCTCGACCAGCTCGGCCAACAGGTCGTCGGCGCCGGAGCGGGGGTAGTCCTCCCCCATCGCCGCCTCGGTGGCGCGGGCGATCCTGAGGCCCAACTCCAGCGAGGTCTCGTCGGTCAGTTGCAGCGGGCCGACCGGGAAGCCGAGTTGCCGCGCCGCGTTCTCGACCAGCGCCGGGGCGACCCCTTCGGTGACCATGATCAGCCCCTCGTTGAGGTAGGGGATGATGCAGCGGTTGGCGTAGAAGAAGCGCGCGTCGTTGACCACGATCGGGGTCTTGCGGAGCTGGCGGGCGAAATCGAGCGCCTTGGCCACCGCCTCCGATCCGGTCTCGCGGCCCTTGATGATCTCGATCAGCGGCATCTTGTGCACCGGCGAGAAGAAATGGATGCCGATGAAACGCTCCGGGCGCCGGCTGGCCTTGGCCAGATCGGTGATCGGCAGGGTCGAGGTGTTGGTGGCGAAGATCGCATTGGCGTCCAGATGTGCCTCGGCCAGGGCGGTGACCTTGGCCTTGAGAGCGGGGTCCTCGAACACCGCCTCGACGACCATGTCGCAGCCCTTCAGCGCGGCGTAATCGGGCGTCGCCAGGACGCGGGCGAGGATTTCGCCCGATTGCTCGGGCGTCACCTTGCGCCGCTTGACGCCCTCCTCAAGGATGCCCTCGATGGTGGCGCGGCCCTTCTGCGCGCTGGCCTGGTCGCGGTCGATCAGCACCACCTCGATGCCGGCCCGGGCGGCGACAAAACCGATCCCGGCGCCCATCATCCCGGCGCCGAGGATGCCGAGTTTGCGCACCCGCATGTCGGGCACGTCGCGGGGCCGCACCGCGCCCTTCTCCAGCGCCTGCTTGTTGATGAACAGCGAGCGGATCATCGCCTCCGACGAGGGGTTCATCAGCAGCGAGGTGAACCAGCGCGCCTCGATCCGGATGGCGGTGTCGAAATCGACCAGCGCGCCCTCGTAGACGGCGCTGAGCAGGGCCTTCGGCGCCGGGTAGGCGCCCTGGCTTTTGCCGTGAGTCATGACGATGCCGCCGAGGAACACCTCGAAGCCCTCGCGAGTGTAGGGCGCGCCGCCGGGAATTTTGAAACCCCTCTGGTCCCAGGGCTTGACGGCGTCCTTTCCGGTCGCCTGCGCCAGCCAGTCGCGGGCGGCGGTGAGCAGGTCGTCCGGGGCCACGACGGCATCGATCAGGCCGGCGGATTTGGCCTTTTTCGGCTCGGGTGTGCGGCCCTCCAGCAGGAACGGCGCGGCCCCCATCAGGCCGAGCATGCGCACCAGCCTGGTGGTGCCGCCGGAGCCGGGAAACAGGCCGACCAGGATCTCCGGCAGGCCGATCTTGGCCTTGGGGTTGTCGGCGGCGATGCGGTGGTGGCAGGCCAGCCCGATCTCGGTGCCGATGCCCATCGAGGTGCCGGG